>JBPCQV010000116.1:0-5430 GCA_050997725.1 Acidimicrobiia bacterium | reverse complement strand
GTCCCGGCGTCCCACCAGGGCAGAACGGCTTCGCCACCGCGCTCGTGTACTACCGCCGACACGCGATCGGCCACCAGCGACAAGGCCTCGTCCCACGAGGCCCGCCGGAACTCGCCACTGCCTTTCGGGCCGGTGCGGATCAAGGGATAGAGCAAACGGTCAGGGTGATAGACCCGGTCAAGAAAGCGATTTACCTTGGGGCACAGCTCACCCCGGCTGTATGGATGGTCGGGGTTGCCTCGCAACTTGATCGCCACCCCGTTTTCGACAGTCGCGACCCAGCCACAACTGTCCGGGCAATCGTGATGACAGGTGCCGAGAACGGTGATGCGACCAGGTTGGGACATTGGGGTTTCAGACTATTCGCTCGAACTACCCTCGCTGGCCATGCCGGTGACCGTCGTCGACCATCCGCTCAGCCGTCACTACCTGACAATTCTTCGCGACCGCACGACCGGGACTCCGCTCTTTCGGGAGACCGCCCGTCGGCTCGCCTACCTGCTGGTCGCCGAAGCGATGTCGGATATTCCGGAGATCGAAAGACCGATCGAGACTCCTCTCGAACCCACCACTGGGACCGCCCTCGGCCGGCCGATCGTCGTAGTTGCGGTGTTCCGCGCGGGGCTCGGTCTCATCGACGCCGCGCTCGACCTGATCCCCGACGCCCGGATTGGGTACGCCGGCGTCCAGAGAAACGAAGAAACGGCCGAGCCGATGGAGTACTACACGAAGTTCCCGCCGATGGGGGACGCCCGGGTGCTCATCCTCGAACCGATGCTCGCCACCGGGGGCTCGCTGGCCTGGGCCTGCGACCAGGTCAAGGCCAATGGAGCATCCGACGTCACTGCCGTTTGTGTCGTCTCCGCGCCTGCCGGATTGAAAGTGATGGAAGAGCGGCACCCGGAGGTGCGAGTCGTAACTGCCGCGCTCGATCGCAGCCTCAGTGATGCGTTTTACATTCAGCCGGGTCTGGGTGACATGGGAGACCGTCTCTTCGGCACTGCATGAGCGAGTTCGAAAAGGCCGTGCTCGCAGTCCTGAGATCGCTCGCCAAAGGTGAAATCGTCACCTATGGCGAGGTCGCCGAGCTGGCCGGGTATCCGGGTCGGGCCCGCGCCGTGGGACGGATCTTGGCGATCAGCCCCGAACACCTTCCCTGGTGGCGGGTCGTGGGGGCGGGTGGCGTCCTCCGTTCCCCGGATCCGGCTCTCCAAGCCCAGCTTCTGGACGAGGAGAGCCTGATCGAGTGACTCAAGCCACGACCGGGCTCGCCACCAACCGCCGAGCGCCAATGCCCACAAGCAGGGTGGCGACCCCGAGGCCGGCATGGAGGAAGTGGTCCGCGACATTGACCTCAACACTCAACAGCCCAAAGAGGGTCGGGAACACCATCAGCACGACGAACAGGACCATGTAAAGCCAGCCGAAGCCGATCACGCCCCTGGCCAGCGAATCGCCCCTTTGGCCGAAGCCGATCGCCAGGGCCACAGCTCCGGTGGCGATGTGGACGATGTTGTGAAGTGCGTCAGTGGCAAACAAGCCGTCGGTGCCGAAAAGTGGGTTGCTGGTGAAACCCAAGATCCCGCCGACGATCAGAACCACCCCGATAACTGTGATGTACGACTTCGCGAACGAAGCATTCATTTGTCTTGCCTCCTTGAAGGCGGTTGCATTCTCAAATCGGCCCTTCGGCCACAGGTGTTTCGCCGTGCGCCCCTCGGCAGATTGCCCCAGGTTGACCCGCGCGTTGGCATACTCGGACTCATGCGCAGGGCAGTGATCATCATGATGGATTCGGTTGGCGTGGGGGAAGCGCACGACGCGGCCGACTACGACGATGTTGGAAGCGACACGCTCGGTCATACCGCCAAGGCGGTTGGTGGGCTTCACCTGCCGAACTTCCAAAAGGCCGGGCTTGGCAACCTTCATGATGACCTGCAAGGAGTTCCGGCGGTCGAGTCGCCGTCAATGGCCTTTGGCCGGATGGCAGAAGCCTCGGCTGGCAAGGACTCCACCACCGGGCATTGGGAGATAGCGGGTCTCATCACCACCGAACCGCAGGCGACCTTCACCGACACGGGATTTCCCACCGAGCTGGTCGAGCCGATCGAGGCCGAATCGGGCTACGAGTTCATCGGCAATTACGCCGCCTCGGGAACGGTGATTCTCGACCAGCTCGGCGAAGAGCACCTCGCCACCGGCAAGCCAATCCTTTACACCTCCGCAGACTCGGTCTTTCAAATCGCCGCCCATGAAGACGTGATCCCACTTGGCGACCTTTATCGGCTTTGCGAGATCGCCCGCCGGCACTGCGACGGCTTCCAGATCGGACGGGTCATTGCCCGTCCTTTCACGGGTCCAATTGGCCAGTTTCGACGCACATATGACCGGCGCGACTTCGCGCTGCGCCCTGGTGGTCCAACCCTCCTCGACCACGCCAAAGAAGCCGGATTGGCGGTGTTTGGTATCGGCAAGATTGAGGACTTATTCGCCGGTCAAGGCCTGACGGAAGCGGTCCACACCGAAGGCGACGAGGACGGCCTCAACAAGACTGTGGACGCCATCGGTTCACGAGCCGAACCGGGGGTGATCTTCACCAACCTCGTCGACCTCGACATGACCTACGGGCATCGCGAGAACCCCGATGGTTACGCCGCCGGCCTCAAGCTGATCGACTCGTACCTCCCGGCATTGGTCGGTTTGCTCGGTCCGGATGATCTTCTATTCCTCTCCGCCGACCATGGCAACGATCCCACCGACGGCTCCACCGATCACACCCGCGAGTACGTGCCGCTCCTCGTCAGCGGGATGAACGCGGCCGGAGTCAACCTCGGGACCAGGGACCAATACTGCGATGTCGCGGCGACGATCGCCGAGGGCATGGGCATTACTGCTCCAGCGCGGGGCATCTCGTTCTACTCGAGCATTCGTTGATGAATGCCGTCGAGCTGATCCAACGAAAACGCGATCGCGGCGTGCTCCAACCCGAGGAGATCGCTTGGTTGATCAATTCCTACACCGACGGAACGATGACCGACTATCAGATGGCGGCGATGGCGATGGCCGTGTTTCTCAACGGCCTCGACCAGAACGAGCTCGCGGCTTGGACGGGAGCCATGCTCCGCTCGGGAGAGGTGCTCGACTTCTCCAATATCGATCGACCGAAGGTCGACAAGCATTCCACCGGCGGAGTGGGCGACAAGGTTTCGATTCCATTAGCCCCGATGGTGGGTGCGTGCGGGGTGGCGATTCCGATGATGTCGGGTCGAGGCCTTGGTCATACCGGTGGCACCCTCGACAAGCTCGAGTCGATCCCCGGCTTCTTCACTTCGCTCGATCCGGCTCGGTTTCGGGAAGTATTGACCGAGTGCGGGATCGTTCTGGCCGGACAATCGGAGACACTGGTCCCAGCCGACCGCAAGCTCTACGCATTGCGGGACGCCACCGGGACCGTCGAATCGATCCCTTTGATCTCGTCCTCGATCATGTCGAAGAAGCTGGCCGAGGACCTCGATGGTCTCGTGCTCGACGTCAAGATCGGGTCAGGTGCGTTCATGAAAGACCTGGAACGGGCGCGCGAGCTCGCCCGGACGATGGTGGGTATCGGGCAGTCCTACAACGTAAAGACTGTCGCCCTCCTCACCCGGATGGACACCCCGCTCGGCAACGAGGTCGGAAACGCCAACGAGATCGCAGAGTCGATCGCAGTTCTTCGGGGCGCAGGCCCGACTGATCTGGTAGAAGTGACAAATGCCGTTGGAGCAGGGATGCTGACGGTGGCCGGGATCGACCCGGAGTCGCTCACCGCGACTATCGACGACGGCACAGCTTTGGAACTCTTCGGAAAGGTCGTTGCCGCCCAAGGCGGCGATCGCCGGGTAATCAATGACCCTGAAGGAATTCTGCCGAAGGCGCCTCATCACCGCGAGCTTTCCGCCGACGCCTCTGGCTACCTCTCGCGACTCGATGCTTACAAGGTCGGGGTGGCGGCAATGCGGCTCGGCGCCGGCCGCGAGCGCAAAGAAGACACGATCGATCCTGCGGTCGGAATCCCCCTGGCGACGAAGCCCGGGGACGAGGTTGCTGAAGGTCAGCCCCTCTTGACTCTTCACTATCGTCACCCGGCGCGACTCGACGAAGCGCTCCGCGTCCTCGACGGAGCGATCGAGATCAGCGAGAACAAGCCGGAAATTCCGCCGCTTTTGATCGAACGGATCGCCTAGAGCGCGATCAGGGCAACAGCAACCAAGGCCAAAGCGACGCCGATGATCTGGCGACGCGCCAGTGGTTCTTTGAGGATGCTCACGGCCAGGAGCACGGTGATCGCCGGATACAGCGAAGCCAGGACCGAGACAAGGCTGATCAACCCCGACCGGTACGCCAGGAGGAGGAAGACATTGGCCAAGACATCTCCGATGCCGACGAGCAGGATGACGACTCGCGATTCGGTTGCAGGGACCTGCTCCTTGCGCTTCGCAACTACTGCGGCCAACAGCGCCACCGAAGCCGTGCGGGATGCGACCAGGGGCCAAAAACCAGCCCCGTCGCCAGCCTGGGAAAGAGCGGCGAAGAACAGCCCGAACCCAACACCAGCAATTAGACCCATGCCCACTCCTCCACGGCCCTTCTCGGTTTCGGCGCCTGCCGCCACGATCCAGATCGCAGGTAGAGCGATGGCGACCCCAAGCCATTCGAGCCCTTCAGGTCGTTCGCCCAGCGCCACACCCAGTCCGAGCGGGATGACGGCGCTGATCAAGCCGGCAAGGGGCGATACGACAGCCATCCGCCCCCAAGCAAGGCCGTGATATAGCGCAAGAATCCCGACGAGCCCGACCGTGCCCGCAAGCGCTCCCCAGGCGAGGTCGCGAGTTTCGATCGCCGTGGCCGGAGATATCAGACTGGCGACAACTCCGAATGCCAGCCCGACGAGCTGTGACCAGAACACCAGACTCAACGTCGGCACCCGCCGGCCCACCACCCCACCCATGAAATCGGCGACGCCGTAGGTCAGCGAAGCAAGCAACGCAAACACTGCTGACATTCGAGTTTCGCTAAACCCTGGGTTGCAACCGTCGTCTAGCGACGGTTGCAGCCCACAGAATGGAGTGAATCGCACGAGCGACATCATGACTACTCACAACTGGGTGCTCCAACGCCGGCTCGCGCTCCAAGGGCTAACGGGGGCGACATTTGGCTCGGCACTTAAGGCAGTTAAGCGGCTCGGGTGTGTGCAATCTCAGGAGCTGGTTCCAGCGCTTAACGCAATAGGAATCCGCGCAGGGCACACGACGATTGACACGACCGCGGCCGAGCTCAGCTCAGGCGCTTTCGTCCGCACCCACATCCTGCGCCCGACCTGGCACTTCGTGGCAGCCGAGGACTTGCGCTGGATCCTGGCCGCGACCTCACCCAAGGTTGAACGGGCCGTTG
>JBPCQV010000111.1:0-13149 GCA_050997725.1 Acidimicrobiia bacterium | reverse complement strand
GCCAAATCGCGAAGTTGATCCCCGCCAGGACCATCAACTGACCGAACCGGTCGGCAATCCCGAAGGTGCGACCAACCAGCGAATCGGCGCCACGCACCACGACGTCGACCGCGGCGCCAATCACCAGCTCGGGGAGAACGTCGGCAAGCTTGTTGAAAACGGAAAAGGTCGTCGCTTTCACCACTCGCGAGCGATACGGGCCCGCGTATTTCCAAAGCCGTCCCAGCGGGCTCTTCATGCGAAGTTCGAGTTGAAGACGTCGCTCATCGCATCGACGTCGAGCGTAAAGCGCCCGAGACGAAGCTCAGCTCCCCCGATCGAACCCAGTCGATGGATTGGCACGCCTTCGTCTTGGGCGAGGTCGCTCGCCTCCAGCGACTCCGGCGCCACCAGCAGGAAACGATGGGGGTCTTCCGAGAAGAGGTGGCGCCAGTCGTTGTAGCTGATGTCGGCCCCGATTCCCGAGGCTATGCAGATCTCAGCCAGGGCGATAGCCAACCCTCCCGAGGAGATGTCATGCAATACCGGCGCCCCCGCCGCCGCCACGCGTCGGGCCGTAGTGAGTACTGCCCGACCCGTGGTCGGGTCCGGTGCCGATGGCCGTCCCCCGACGTGGCCGAAGGTGACTTTCTCAAACACCGAACCAGCCAGGTTCACAGCCCAGTCCGAGCCGACGAGCCAGATCGCCATCCCATCCTCGGCTCGATCGAGCCTCGGTGGCGGCAAGAGCAGTTCCTCGATCAAACCCAGCATGCCGATCACCGGGGTTGGGTAGATGTCGAGGCCCGAGGTCTCGTTGTAGAAGGAGACATTCCCCCCGACGACGGGGATGCCCAGGAACTCGCAAGCCTGGGCGATTCCTTCCACCACCTCCCGGAACTGCCACATCACGTCGGGCTTCTCTGGATTGCCGAAGTTCAAGTTGTCGACCACGGCCAGGGGCTCGGCCCCCAGCAACGCCACATTGAGGGCCGCTTCCCAAACCAGGCGGGACCCTCCCCGGAGTGGGTCGAGGTAGCACAACCGGCCGTCTCCGTCAGTCGACACTGCGAGGCCCTTTTGAGTGCCCTTGACCCTGAGCAGCGTCGCATCATGACCCGGCCCGACGACGGTGTTGAGGAAAAGCATGTGGTCGTATTGCTCAAAGATCCTTGCTTTCGAGCCCAGCTCCGGCTCGGCCAGAAGCTGGAGGACTGAGCTGGCGATGTCGGGTGGCTGCACAAAATGGACGGTATTCGACCAGAGGTCCTCCATCCATGATGGCTCGCCCAGAGGCCGGTCGTAGCGGGGAGCGTCGAGCGTCAGCGCAGTCGCCGGCAATTGGGCGACGACCTCGCCAGCGAGGGCGACCCGAACCTCCGGTCCTCCGGTGACGACGCCGATCTCTGACGCGTCGATCTCCCATCTCTCGGCGACCGCCATCACCTCGTCGACATGCGCCGGCTCGACGAAGGCGAGCATGCGTTCCTGCGACTCGGACATCAGAAGCTCGGGGGCGGTCATGCCGGATTCACGGGTGTGAACCCGATCGAGGTCGACGTCGATCCCCGTCCCTGCCCGCGAGGTCGGCTCCGAGATCGCACAGGAGAGCCCGCCGGCGCCGAGATCCTGGTTCCCGATCACGAGGTCGCGCTGATAAAGCTCGAGGCAAGCCTCGATGAGCTTCTTCTCGAGAAAGGGATCTCCCACCTGCACCGAGGGCCGCTTTCGGGCTGCGACCTCGTCAAAGGAAGCCGAGGCCAGCACGGAGGCCCCACCAATTCCATCGCGGCCGGTAGCCGCTCCGAGCAAGACCGCCCTGTTGCCGGGACGACCGGTCGTAGCCAGCACCAAATCTTCGGCGCGGAGGAGACCCAGGCACATGACATTGACGAGGGGATTGGAGGAGTAGTGCTCGGCAAAGGCCACTTCGCCCCCCACCGTCGGCACGCCAACCGCGTTTCCATACGAGGCTATGCCACTGACCACACCCCGGAACAGGTAGCGGTTGTGGGGTTGATCCTGGGGACCAAAGCGGAGCGAGTCCCAAAGGGCGATGGGCCGGGCCCCCATCGTGAAGATGTCCCGGATTATTCCCCCGACCCCGGTGGCGGCGCCCTGAAAGGGCTCGACAAAAGAGGGATGGTTGTGACTCTCGATCCGCAGGGCCACCAGCCACCCATCGCCGATGTCGACGACGCCGGCATTCTCGCCGGGTCCGACCACCACCCAAGGAGCTTCCGTCGGAAAGCGACCCAAATGCGCTCGCGACGACTTGTAGGAACAGTGCTCGGACCACATCACCGAGAACATGGCCAGTTCTGCCGCCCGGGGCTCGCGGTTTAGCAGGCCGACGATGCGTTGATACTCCTCATCGGTGAGACCGAGCTGGCCGTGGAGAGTTGGAGCCGCCTCCTCCGCAAGCTCCTCCTGGTCGAGCGTCATGCCGTGGCTTTGAGGAATGAGTCGAGCAGGCGATTGCCGTCAGTCGATCCCAGCCATTCGGCACTGGCCCGCTCGGGGTGAGGCATGATCCCGACGACGTTGCCCGCGACGTTGGCGATCGCGGCGGCGGAGTTCTGTGACCCGTTGGGGTCGTCTCGGTAGCTGAGGACCACTCGGCTTGTCTCGCTCGGGTCGACGTAATTGCCCTCATAGGAATTGAGCGGCAAGCGCAGCACCTCACCGGGTTTGAGCCCGGCGGTCAACATGGAACGCGAGTCAACGACCGCTACTTCGATCGAACGGCAGATGAAGGCGAGGTCACGATTGGCGATCAGGGCCCCGGGAAGCAGACCTGCCTCACACAACACCTGAAAGCCGTTGCAGATGCCGAGAACCGGGCGGCCGGCGTTGGCCATCTCAGCGACGGCGGTCATGATCGGCGACAGCGCCGCGATCGCACCGGTTCGGAGATAGTCGCCATGGGCAAAGCCGCCGGGCAGCACCACCGCGTCGAAGGCTGCAAGTGACGATTCGGCGTGCCAGACAAGATCGGTTGCGGCGCCCAGATTCGTCAGGGCTTCGGCGACGTCCTGCTCGCAATTGGTCCCCGGAAAGACCGCGATGGCGACACGGGTCAGCGGTCGACCTCCACCACGAAGTCTTCGAGCACGGGATTGGCCAGCAGCCTCTCGCACATCTCCTGCACCCGCTGGCGAATCGTCTCACCATCGGAACCGTCGACCTCGAGCGTTAACAGCCGATCGAAGCGGACAGTGTCGACCTCCGCAAATCCGAGGTCATGCAAGGCGCGTCGCACTGTCGTGCCCTGCGGATCAGCAATCTCCGGCCGCCTTCGGATGGCGACGGTCACCTTCATGAATGCTCAGCGAGATAGTCGGAGAACTTCGAATCGGTGATGCGATCGTGCGCTTCGACATAGCGGTCCCGGGTGCCTTCGATCACCTCCGGCGGGAGATGGGGGGCGGGTGGCTGATGGTTCCACTTAGCCTGATCGAGCCAATCGCGGACATACTGCTTGTCGAACGAAGGAACGTCCTGGCCCGGCTCCCATTCGTCGCCGGGCCAGTAGCGGGAGGAGTCAGGGGTGAGCACTTCGTCGATGAGGATCAGCTCGTCACCAACGTGGCCAAACTCGAACTTCGTGTCGGCGAGGATGACGCCGCGATCGGCTGAGTGTTGGGCGGCTTGTCGATAGATGGCGAGCGAACGTTGCTTGAGCTCTTCGTAGAGCTCGTCGCCGATCAGCTTGCGCGCCCCTGCCTCGTCAAGGTTTTCATCGTGGCCCTCAGTCGCTTTGGTGGCCGGGGTGAAAATTGGCTCGTCGAGACGATCGGCTAGGTGCAATCCGGCCGGGAGCTGCTCGGTGGACGGTCCCCCCCCGGCTTGGTACTCGCGCCACGAAGAGCCATACAGATAACCTCTGACAACGCACTCGACCGGAACCACTTCCGCTTTCCGCACCACCATTGATCGCCCGGCGAAGAACGCGGGATCTGCGGGCCAGTCAGATTCCGGGAGATCAAACTCCGAGACGTCGGTGCTCAGATAGTGGTGAGGGGTGTCGAGCAGATCGAAGAAGTAGCGCGAGATGGCCGTGAGCACTCGCCCCTTGTCCGGGATCTGGTCGGGGAGGACGATGTCGTAGGCGCTGAGCCGGTCGCTGGCCACGAGAAGGAGGCGGTCGTCGCCGAGGTCGTAGATGTCGCGTACCTTGCCGGCTCCGATTTTTCTCACTGGCCCCGATCCTAAAGGCCGTTACCGTTGCCCTCGTGCGGGTAGGTGTGATCTATCCATGTGAGCAGACCACGGGACGGCTCGATGACGAGCTCCATCGAGCGGGAGCGGAAATCGTCAGGCTTCACCTGCATCGGGGCGACCAAGTCCCGGCTGCCGAATCGTTCGATCGGGTAGTGACGCTGGGGGGCGAGATGGGGGCGTACGAGGATGATCGCCATGCCTGGATGCCGGCGGAGAAGGCCTGGCTAGCCGGATTGGTCTCCCAGGAGGTGCCGGTCCTCGGCATCTGCCTCGGGAGTCAGCTGCTCGCCGCCGCCCTCGGTGGGTCCGCCTTTCAGGCGGGACGCCCGGAGGCGGACGTGATCGACCTTGAGCTGACCGCGGACGGCGACGCCGACCCGGTGATGAAGGCCCTTGGCGGCAAAGTCTTCAGCCTGCATCAGGACACATTTGACCTTCCTCCCGGAGCAACGTTGCTTGCTCGCAGCCCGCTTTATCCGCAGGCTTTCCGCGCCTGCTCGGCGTTGGCGGTGCAATTCCATCCCGATGCCGACGCCGACTTGGCCAAGCGCTGGGGGAAAGAAGATTGGTCGGTGCTCGGCCGGGCTGGGGTCGACTACGACGACTACAGCGCACGACTGGAGACCGCCGATCGTGAATTGGACGCCAACTCCCGGGCCTTCTTCCGGGCATGGCTCGAATGATCGACGCGGATCGAGTATCGGCTCGTCTCCAAGCCGATCCGCTCGCGAACAGCCTCGGGATTCGGCTGGTCGAAGTTGGCAATGACTTTGTAAGAGTGGCGATGACCGTCACAGAGACCCACACCAACTTTCATGGGGCGACCCATGGCGGGGCGGTGTTCAGCGTGGCCGATTGCGCTTTCTCGCTGTATTCGAATTCATACGAGGCCGACGCCTCTGCGATCGATACTCACATGGTCTTTACTGCCGGATCCAAACCAGGTGACGAGCTGACTGCCACTGCCACCGAGATCCATCGTGGCCGGACGCTGGCCACATATCGAGTGCTGGTGGAACGTGACGATGGTCGAGTCGTGGGTAATTTCACGGGCACCGTCTTCATCTCCCAGTAATCGACTGCCATCGTTCGCGGGCGCTCGCGCAATAGCATCGTGAGTCACCCCCGGAGGCCTGATGCTTGGTTACGTGTTGCGACATCCGATTCGTGCCATCGTCATCCTGATCGGCGGGGTCATCCTTGGAACCACCGGGTACTTCTTCAGCCAGATCTGGCTGACATTCGAGGCAGTGGCCACAGAAGAGTTCAACCCCCAACTTGCCTCGACCGCGATGCTTGAGCGGGATGCGGCCGAGGTGGCCGATACCGCCGCGACTCTGGCTGAGTCCGAGCGGATTCTGCTGGAGAAGTTTGCGGCTAGTGAGCTCGCCAACTCGGCAATCGACGACGAGCTGACCGCGGCCGACGTAGCTCAACGCGAGCAGGGATACCGCAACCCGGCGGCGGCTGGGCGGCCGCTTCCCGACGAGATGTTCGATGCTTATCTCGGGGTTGGCAGCGACGAGTCGGGCGTCCGCGCAGACACGATCATCCTGGCGCTGGCGCCCAATGACGGTGCGGCTCCGATTCTCGTTTCGTTACCTCGCGACCTCTATGTCGCGAATCCCTGCACCGGGGGCTGGAGTCGCATCAACGCCGGACTGGGTGGCTGCACGGACTTTGCCTCGGGGACCGAGCTCATCGCGCTCATGGTCGAAGGTTTCACTGGCATCCCGATCGACCACGTTGCCCGACTCAACTTCGATGGTTTTGCGGCGGTGGTCAACGCTCTCGGCGGCACCGGCATTTGCACCGAGCACCCGGCCCGTGACATCAACGCCGGGCTCGATCTCCCGGGAGGGTGTATCTGGGCAGACGGTGCCACCACCCTGGCTTGGGCGAGATCGAGAAACACGGAGGAGCTGATCGACGGCGAATGGCAACTCGTGGCTTCATCGGACTTCAATCGGATGCGGCACCAGCAGGACATCCTTTTCCAACTCGTCAAAGCCCTGGCCAACTTTGGTTCGTTGGGGTCGCTTTCGTCACGGCTCGAAGCGGTCGCCGGGGCGGTGCGGGTCGACAGTGGCTGGTCTTTTGGCGACGCGATCGCCACCGCCTGGGCTTATCGCGGAATCAGTCGAGACGGGGTCAATCGGTTTTCGGTCAACGTCACCGACTTTCGCACAGGAGCGGGCGAACTGGTTCTTGCTCCGACGACCAACTTCAACGAACTTCTGGCCGAGGTCTATCCGGCGGCGGCCGGGTGAATCGAATCGGAATCGACCTCGGCGGAACGAAGATCGAAGGGGTGGTGCTCGATCCTCAGGGCACAGAGCCCGCCCGGTTGCGGATCGATACTCCTCGAGGAGACTACGACGCCACCCTGGAAGCGATCGGCAAGCTGGTTACCGACTTGGAAGGAAAAGGCGAACCGGTCGCGGAGCCGATCGGGATCGGAACCCCCGGATCGATCTCAAGTGGAACTCTGCGGAACTCGAATGCCGTCTATCTCAACGGCAAGCCGCTCCACGCCGACCTCGAGCGCGCACTGGGCCGCGAGGTGATCTTGCGGAATGACGCCGATTGTTTCGCCTTGTCGGAGGCAGCTGACGGAGCGGGAGCGTCTTATCGGGTCGTCTTCGGGGTAATCATCGGCACCGGAGTTGGCGGCGGAGTGGTGGTGGATCGACGAGCGCTCGACGGTCCCAACGGGGTGGCCGGTGAATGGGGCCACAATCCCCTGCCATGGCCCCGCCCGGAGGAGTTGCCCGGTCCGTCGTGTTATTGCGGCCTTCACGGCTGCATCGAGACGTTTCTCTCGGGGACGGGCTTTGCCGCACTTGCCGGTGCGGGGTCGGCGAAAGAAGTGGTCGAAGCGTCGCGTCGGGGCGACTCCGAGGCGTCCGCGCACCTCGCCGATTACAGCGACCGCCTGGCCCGGGGGCTCGCGACCATCATCAACGTGCTCGATCCCGACGCCATCGTTCTCGGAGGCGGGATGAGCAACGTCGAGGAGATCTACACCCAAACCCCCTCCCGCTGGGACCGTTATGTGTTCTCGGACAGGGTCCAGACGCCGCTGTTGAAGAACCGCCACGGCGACTCGTCCGGGGTCCGCGGAGCGGCGTGGTTGGTCGATATTTAGCGAACCCTGGGTTCGGGTACCGCAAAAGCGCGGACAACGGCCCGCAGAATCGTTGAATTACGCAGCCAACGCCTCTGCGAGTTGGGCGATGACCATCCCCGGACGGAATTGGAAATCCTCCCAGGTGAAGCGGTAGATGCGCCAGTTGTGCTTAAGGGCGAGGTTGTCGCGCGTGCGGTCGTTTTGGAAGTCGTTGACTCGGGTGTGCCAGCGCCGGCTATCGCATTCACAGCCGACACGGCAAAACGGCCAGGCGAAGTCGATCAGTCGAGAGGGATTCCACGGCGCCGGGTACTGAAACTCCGGCCGAGGGAGGCCGCCAACATCGAAGACGTTCATCCCGACCCGCTCCAATTTCGTCGCGCTGATGAGACTCGAACCGACTCGTTCGTCGAGCAGCGATCGCATTAGTCCCGTGCCGTTCCGCCCGCGGCGCGCCACTTCGTGGAACACCCGCTGGACTTTGTCGATTAGGCCTGGTCGTGCCGCCAGTTCTTCGTCCAAAACCTGTGCCATCTGTTCGGGACGAAGCACGGCTGCCAGGTCAGTTAGCGTGCGAGCCGGCGTGGTGGTGTTGAGGCCGGAGACAACTGACCTGTGGTCGGGAAACAGATCGATCGAACGATGGATCTTTACGCCGGGAAATTCGTGGGTGGTTCCGGCATGAACCGTGACGACCGCGAGTTTCTTTCGCACGAACTTCATTCCATGTACCTCCGCCGCTGACTCGTGTGACACCGTCGGGTCAGGCAGGATGGCCATCGCCGCTCGGAGGTACCCTCGATAGTCACCGGAGATGCCGTTTAAGCGATAAAGGCCGCGTGCGGCTGGGAGCAAGATTCCCTGTTTGAGCTGGCGATGTATTGCGTCATCGCTCATTCCAAGTGACACGGCTTGCTGATGTCCCAAGAGCCCTGCTTGGGAGGCGGCCAATTCCCCGATTTTGTATCCGACTTTCATCCGTCGAGCGTGCCGGAATAGCGGGCCTGTGGGAAGAGGGTTGATCTGTGGGCCGTTATCCGCGCTTTCGCGGCATGCGAACCCAGGGTTCGCAATTAGGTGTTCAATACGACTACCGGGCAGGGGCAGGCAGTGAGGATGCGCTCGACGCGGGGCCCCAGGAAGAGGCGGCTGGAAGCGGCGCGTACGCCTGTTCCCAGGATGACAAGGTCGGCTTGGGTGCGGCGGGCCGTTTCGAGGATGGCGTCCTCGGGCTCGGGCCCCATCCTCACCTCGGTCTCCGTGACGATGCCGATCGATTCGCCCAGCTGGCGCAAGTCGGCGGTGAGTTGGTGACCCATCTCCTCGCGCGCCGCCGCCCGATCGCGAAAGCTGCCCGTGATCGACGAATGGCGGGTAACGACGTGGACGATCGTCACGACCGAGTCGCGGTCGGCGACGGCGAATGCCAACTCGGCTGCGCGACGCGAGTTGGGGGTGCCGTCGGTCGGAACCACAATCCGCCGCGGGCGCCAGTGCTCGGTGATGTTCCCGCCGCGCACCACCATCGTCGGCACCGGGGACAGTCGCACAACCTCGTCCACTACCCCGCCGAATAGCGCTTCGGCGGTGCTGTCGATCTCGGTCGCTCCCAGCACGACAAGGTCGTAGTCGCGCTGCGCCTCGTTGATCACCGCTGTTACGGCGTTGTCGCTCTCGACCACCCGTTTGGTCACTTCGGCCCTGGTAAAAAGATGCTCGATGCTCTCCAAGAACTCGTACGCCTGGCGCGAGCCCACCGAGAAGAGGGTCACCGCCAGCCCGTGCCGGCGGGCGAGCCTTCCGAGCAGGATGGCCTCGATCGCCTGCGCGCCGCCAAACGCGGTGGCGCCGCCCAAGCCGCCCGGGCGCGGACGGACCGGCAGCAGCACCCGCCGGATCCCGGCGACCAAAGACCCTTCGGAAGCTCGCTCCCGCGCCAAGCGGACGAGCTCCTGACCCTCAGGCTCGAGACGGCGGAACACGGCTCGCAGGCCGAACGGCGCCATGATCGAGGTGACGACCGCCATCACCACGATCATCGAGTAGACGTCTTGGGAGATCAGCCCGAGGGCGAGGCCAACCGAGCCGATGATGATCTCGACCGCCCCGCGAGCATTCATGCCGATTCCGAAAGCCAGGGCGATCAACGGCTTCTGCCTGGAGAGATAGCGAGCGCCGACGTACGCCCCCACCACCTTTGAGATGGTCGCGACCATGATGACGACAAGAGTGAGCCCGAGCAGCCGTGGTTGCGCAAGATTCGGCACGTTCACCTTGAGGCCCGCGATCGCAAAGAAGATGGGGCCGAAGACTCCCAAAGCTACCGACTCCAATCGCTGAGGCACATTGGCCGGCAGGCGCCGCATCTGACCGAACAGAATCCCGATCGCAAAGGCGCCGATCACCGGCTCGAGCCCGAGCCATTGTGAAAGCGCCGCCCAGGCGAAGGCCAGGACGATCACCACTGTGAGCAGGCGATCGCGACTGGTGAGCCGGTCCTGTACTACCGCCAGCGTCCGAGTAACAAGCACTCGGCCCGCCAGAGCAGTGACGGCCACAAACCCAGCGACGGTCAAAAGCGAGGTCGCCACTGCCCCAGCTTCGAGACGCCCGACTGACGCCAGCGAGGTGATGATCCCTAACAATGTCCATCCGGCGAGGTCGTCGACCATCGCCGCGGCCAGCATCGTCTGGCCAATGTCGCGGCGCATCATCCCCAGATCGACCAACACCTTGGCCAAGACCGGGATCGCGGTGATCGACATGGCGGCGGCGAGGAAGAGGGCAAAGACCGTGCGCTGATTGGGATCGGCGAGGAGGTCGGCGGGGAAAACGAGCCCGAGCAACAAGCCCATGATCAGCGGGAGGATCAACCCTCCGACCGAGACTCCGATCGCGGTGCGGGCCTTCCGCCGGATAAGGACGAGATCGGTCTCGATCCCAATCACCACCAGCAACAACATGACTCCGATCAAGCCCACGAGCTCGAGCAGATGGCCCTGCGTCGCGTTCTGCGGAAGCGTCCATTGCGCCAAGCCGGGGGCCACGGCGCCGAGCACCGATGGACCGAGGATCACCCCGGCCATGATCTCGCCGATCACGCTCGGCTGCCCCAATCGGGAAAACAACTCACCCAGCAGCCGGGCACTGGCGAGCAGAACGGCCACCATCACCAGGAGGTGAAGGAGATCGTTATGGCTGGCGGCGCCGAAGGTTTCGGTCATCGAGCCCGAAGGACGGTGTCGGCCAGCCGATCAAAAACGATCGAGGCGTGTTGCAGGGACGGGTCGAAGCAAGCTCGCAGTCTCTCGGGGGCGAGCTGGACCCTGGGATCGACCGACAGCAATTCGAGCAGCGGCGTCTTGTCCTCCCACGTCCGCATGGAGTTCTCCTGCACGATTCGATAGGCAACGTCGCGCGAGAGCCCGTTCTCGATCAGAGCCAGCAAGACAGCCTGGCTATAGACCAACCCCCCGGTGCTTTCGAGATTGCGCCGCATCCTTTCACGATCGATGACAAGACCATCGACTAGGCGTTCCATTTTCACCAGCATGTAGTGGGCCAGGAGGCACGCGTCCGGCAGGGCCACCCGCTCAGCGGAGGAGTGGCTGATGTCCCGCTCATGCCAGAGAGCGACGTTCTCCAATCCAGCCTGGGCATATCCGCGCAGCAAGCGGGACATGCCGACGATCCGCTCCGACACGATCGGGTTACGTTTGTGGGGCATGGCCGACGACCCTTTTTGGCCGGTGCCGAACGGTTCACGCACCTCTCTTACCTCGGACCGCTGCAAGTGACGGATCTCGGTTGCCATCCGTTCCAGGCTCGCGCCGACCAGAGCGATAGCGAGGAGAAATTCGGCGTGCCGGTCCCGAGCGGTCACTTGCGTAGAGGCGGGCTCAACCCCGAGCCCGAGCTGCTGGCAGACAAAAGCCTCGATCTCCGGTGGCGAGTGCGCATAGGTGCCAACGGCGCCGGAGATCTTGCCGACCGCGGCACCGGTGGTCGCGCGCGTCATTCGTTCGTAGGCCCGGCTGAGTTCAAATGCCCAGCTCGCCAGCTTGAGACCCAATGACGTCGGTTCGGCCCAGACGCCGTGCGTCCGGCCGAGGGTGACGGTGGCCTTTTCCTCCAGGGCCCGGCGCCGTACCGTTTCGAAAACTGCGGCTACCGAGGCCGCCAGCAAGTCGCCGGCCTCCGCGAGAACGACGCCGAGCGCGGTGTCGAGGACGTCCGATGATGTCAGCCCGAAATGGACCCAGCGGCCCATCTCCCCACTCGCCCCCGCCAAGAGATCGACGAACGCCGCCAGGTCGTGATCGGTGACATTTTCCCTTTCGAGGACCTCGGCCGGCGTCGGAGTGGTCGCTCGACGAACCGCATCAAGGGCTTCCGAGGGTACGTGCCCGGCCTTTATCCAGGCTTCGAGGGCCGCACTCTCAACCTCTTTCCAAACCTCCAGCTTGTGCTCGTCTGTCCATAGGCGTGCCATTTCCGGCAATGAGTAGCGCCCTATCACTGGGCGGCAGGCTACAAAAGAAATCCCGACCAAGACCTAGGGTGCCATGCCCATGCGAGAAATCGGTATCGCGGCCGCCCGCCGGGTGGCATTGGCCGCCCAGGGATTCGCCGACCCCCGTCCGACCGGCAAGGTCACGCTGCGCCACATGAGACGGGTTATCGACCGAGTCGGCGTCGTGCAGATCGACTCGGTGAATATCGTGGCACGGGCGCACTATCTCCCGTTTTTCGCCCGCCTCGGAAACTACCCGACGGGTTTGCTCAACGGAATGGCTTGGGGCAAGCAACGGGAGCTGATCGAGTACTGGGCGCACATGGCCGCTTTGATCCCGGTCGAGGACTGGCCGTTGTTTCGTCACCGCATGGATGGGTGGGGCATGTTTCGCGCGGTTGCCACGTATCTCGAGGAAAACCCTGGAGCTCTGGACGAGATTCGCAACCGGATCCGCAGTGAGGGTGCCATTCGCCCGGCTGCGCTCGAAAAACATCACGCAACCGGGCTCGGTCCGTGGTGGGAATGGTCGTTTGCCAAGTCAGCGCTGGAGTACCTCTTCTTCAAGGGCGAAGTGACAATTCCGAACCGGATCAACTTTGCACGCACCTACGACCTCACTGAGCGGATTCTCCCAGCCGAGATTCTCAACCGTTCGCTTGCCGAGCCGGAGCAGCGACGGGAGCTCTTGCGAAAGTCTCTGCGCCACCTGGGAGTGGCCACCTTCTCCGATCTCACCGACTACTACCGCCAGGCCAACGCGCCGTGCCGGCCCATCGTCAAAGAGATGGTGGCTGATGGCGAGGCAATGGAAGTCAGGGTCGAGGGTTGGAAGGACAACGCCTACTTCGATCCGGAAGCGTCGATTCCACGGACCATCAATGGCGTGGCGTTTCTTTGCCCGTTCGATCCAGTCGTCTGGTACCCCCCGCGCACCGATCGGCTCTTTGATTTTCACTCTCGGATCGAGATCTACACGCCGCAGCCAAAGCGCATCTTTGGCTACTACGTGTTCCCGGTGCTCTTCGACGGCGAACTCGTAGGCCGGCTCGACCTCAAGGCCGACCGCGCGGCTTCCGCATTGTTAGTGCGCGGCTCCCACGTCGAGAAGGGACAGGATCCAGAGCGACTGGCGCCGCGCATCAATGAGGAACTACAGACGATGGCTGAGTGGTTGCAGCTCGACGATGTCGTCATCGAGCCCATCGGTGGATTGGCCGGAGCTCTCGCGAAAGCTCAACCGGCCAAGGTGTCGGCCGCGAGCTGGGACCGGTAGCTCGCCAGTTTCTCCGTCAACTCTGCG
>JBPCQV010000010.1:0-14469 GCA_050997725.1 Acidimicrobiia bacterium | reverse complement strand
CGCTCAGCACTCACGACGCCGGCAAGGTCACGACGAAGGACTTCGACCTAGCCGAGACGATATCGGCGCTGTAGCCGTTTCTCCCCCGGAGGGGGGAGTGTCGCTTTACCTACCCGACCCGTGCAATCCTCGCCTGGGCGAAATTTGTGCTGTGGCGAACGCTCCCAACCAAATCTGTCCCGTGGCGAACGGTACTCGTTCCCCACAGGACGAATTTCCCCAACAGCGTTCCGGTGACGACAAATTACGTCGAAGGCAAATTTGTCCCCAGAGGAAACCTCGAAACGTAATTCGTCGCCACAAGCACGAGCACGACCCACGGTATGGGACAAATTATGGGAAACGGTTTCGTGTGGCGACAAATTAAGCCGCGGTCGAGCGGGGGCTCCGTCCCTTAGCCGATTAGGTTCCCCAAATCCCCCTCGCCACCAACCAGATCCCCCTCCCTGCGGGGCACTCCCCCTTCCGGAGGGGGGAGCTGGTTGTTTCTCCCCCCGAAGGAAGTGTCGCTTTATCTGGACCGGGAAATGGTTTGCCCAGCTCAAACCTCCCCGACCCCCCACGGCGGTCCGCCCTCGCCGCCAAATTCGGCAGGTGAGGAACGTCTAAAACGTTATTCGGTACCACCGCACCGGAAGCCGTCTCGTTGGTGCCGAATTAGCTAAACGGCGTTCCCCACCTACCGAATTAGCGAGCAGCCACCTGGGCTCAACCGTGGGGGAGAAATTATGGGAACGAGGTAACCCGTTTCCGAGTCGCCCGCATGAGCAACCTCCTCGCGCGTCAATCGACCGCCCCCTTCCCCCTCACTGCGTTCGGGTACTCCCCCCTTCGGGAGAAACACGCCCCCTCCTCTTAGCGAGGAGAAACAGCGGCCTCGCAGGCGAGGACCCATTCCAGGTTGGTCTCGTCGCCTAGCTTCTCGTAGCGGGTTTGGAGATTGGCCAGGATTCTTCGCATTATCGCCTTGGAGTCGACGGGGTTCAGCCAAGTCGGCTCCAATCGGGGAGGGCCTCCGAACGACTCCGACACCAGCACTGCGGCTTCGTCGCGGCCGATGGCCTCGCCGAAATGAAACGGGTCGACCAGTTGGCCCCCGGCGAACACCAGAAAATGACCAGGAAGCGCCAAGCCTTGCACTTCGATCCCCGCCCGCCTCCCGACCTCCATCCAGATGACCGAGACGATGATCGGGAGGCCACGCCGCGTCTCAAGGACACGGTGGAGAAAGCCGTTGTCAATGTGGTCGTAGTCCTCGGTGTTCCCGCCGATTCCCTCCTGGATCGAAATGACCCGCCGGAGCGAGAGGTGGGTATGACCTTGAACCGCTGCCGCCATCCGATCGAGCCTGCCCAAGTAGGTGACGGCATCGAGCTCCGGCTCGACGAATGTCGCCAGTAGCAAACATGCCTCAGCCAGCCGATCGGATCCGATCAGATGCGGCAGCCGCTCCACCACTCTCGCCGTGATCGCCGCGTCCATGGCTACTTCGTGAATCCGAGGCGATCAAGCGATCCGGCGCGGCGCTGCCAGTCGGGCTCGACCTTGACTTGAAGCTGGAGGTGAACCTTGCTCCCGAGCAGGGTTTCCAGCTCCTGTCGAGCCTCGCTTCCCGCTTCCTGCAGCATCAATCCACCCTTGCCGATGACGATACCTTTCTGCGAGTTTCGCTCCACCAGCACATCGGCCTCGATCCGCAGGAGTTCATCCTCTTCCTCCATATCCTTGAGCTTGACGTGAAGCGAATGTGGAAGCTCTTCGCGCAAACGATCAAGGAACTTCTCGCGGATGATCTCCTGAACCAAGAACGCCTCGGGCTGATCGGTATCCATGTCGGGCGGGAACAGCGCCGGGCCTTCCGGCAATCGGGCGGCTAGCTCTTGTTGGAGTGGCTCGATCCCGACGCCGGTGACCGAACTAATCGGCACATAGGAGTCGAAGTCCCAGTCAGATGCTGCGGTGAGCTGAGCCAACACGGCTTGACTCGACGCTCTGTCGACCTTCGTCACCGCCAGCACCACCGGCGACCCAGCGTCCCGGACTCGTTCGGCGACCAACCGATCACCCGACCCGATCGGTTGGGTCGCGTCGATGAGAAAGCAGGTCACATCGGCATCCTTGAGGCTGCCGTGCACAAGGCGGTTCAGGCGACTACCGAGCTCGGTTCTGGGTTTGTGCAGGCCCGGTGTGTCAATGAGCACCATTTGCCATTCGCCCGCCGGATTGTTGACGACGCCGCGCACAATCGAACGAGTGGTCTGAGGACGAGACGAGGCGATCGTGATCTTGCGCCCCACTAGCCGATTGACGAGTGTCGACTTGCCTACGTTCGGCCGCCCCACCAGCGTGACCAGACCGCAGCGCATCAAGTGCGACGGGCAAGGATCGAGGACACCCGCCGCCCTTGAAGACGATCGACTTCGAGCTCGATCCCGTTGATCTCAAAGCGCTCACCTTCTTCGGGAACGCGGCCAGCCAGTCCCAACACCAAACCCGCCACGGTGTCCCATTCCAAATCCGGCAGCTCAATAGCGAAGGTGTCACCAAGAGTTTGGACATCGAGCCGCCCGTTCACTCGGACGACGCCTTCTTCGACTTGCTCGATCAGCTCCTCCTCCGGATCGAACTCGTCGGCAATCTCGCCGACGAGCTCTTCGAGCAAGTCCTCGATGGATACCAAGCCTGTGATGTCACCGTATTCGTCAACGACCATCGCCAGATGAGACTTGCTCGTTTGCATGTCGCGCAGCAAATCCGACACTCGTTTTTGCTCGGGCACAAACGGAATGTCGCGCACGAACTCACCTAGGTCATCGATGGCCTGGCCGGCGGCATGGGCGCCAAGGACATCTTTGGTTAGGACAACCCCGACCACCTCCTCTTGGGAGTCGGTGACCGGGTAGCGGGAGAATCCGTTTTCCGCCGATAGGGCGGCCAGTTGGGCGACATCGCTCTCGATGCCGACCGTGATCATGTCCTGGCGGGGAACCATCACCTCGCGCACGATTGTTTCGGTGAACTCGAGCACCGAGTCGATCAGCTCGCGTTCGTCTTCCGCCTCTTGGGTTGCCGCCTCAGCCGAGGTCTCTTCGGGCTCGCTTTCGTTGTCGGAGATGAGCTCATTGGCAGCTCGGCCAAAGCGCACCGTCAGCGCGAGCAGCGGCGCCACCTGATAGGCCAGCGCGCCCGGGCGGGCGCGCCCGACCGCTCGGGCAAGGAAGTCGCCGATTACCCAAAACCCGAGAACGGCTACGGCGATGCCGCCGAAGACCGAAGTGCCTCCCACCTCTCGGGTCAAAATCCAGGTAACAGGGGCGACGCCCAGGAGCAACAGAAACGAATGCACGGCATTGATCGACGGATGCAGCACCTCGCGCATCTCGAGCAATCGCGCGATTCTTTGCGCACCCCTCTTCCCCTCAGCCGCATCCTTGAGTGCATCACCCCGATTGGTCCGGAGGGCGGAAGTAAGCCCGGCCCGGAGGGCGGCCGCGAGAAACAGCGCTACCCCCGACAAAAGAATGACGAAGATCATCGGCGAGTCATACCCCATCCCGCGAGCAGGTCCCGTTCCTTTTGCTCCATGACCACCGCAGCGGCATCTTCGGCATGGTCATAGCCCAGGCAATGGAGAACACCGTGGGTCACCATCAAGGCGAGCTCGTCCTTCTCTCCAACTTCGAGCTGCTCAGCCTGACGGCGGATATAGGCCGGAGCCAGAAACACGTCGCCGATGACAATTGGCGGCCCGGTTTCCTCCGGCACGTGGCCGGGGCGGAGGTTCTCGATCGGAAAACTCAAGACGTCGGTAGGACCCTCCTTTCCAAGGGCGTGGGTGTGGAGGTCCGCCATCCCTTGTTCGCTCACCAAGATCACCGACAATTCGGCCGTCTCTGGATATCCCTCCGCGGCGAGAACTTCTGAGACCCATTGGCGGATTTGCTCGAGATCTAAATCGGACGAGTCGTCCTCATCTTCGACAAGCACCGTCATCAAGTTCCCGGAAAATTGGGGTACTGGATGCGTTGGTGATAGTGGCCAATGAGAGCTTCGAGAAAAGCTCGCCGGGTCCGTGTCAACTGGGCAAGGGTGAGAGATGACTCGGTGAGCTGACCGTCGTTGACTTTCTCATCGATGACGCGACCGACGACCTTTTCGATCGCTTGCGGAGTTGGTTCCTCAGCTTGGAAGACTGCCCGGCAGGCGGCTTCGAGCGAGTCGGCCAGCATCACAATCGCCATCTCCGCGGACCGGGGTTTGTGCCCAATGTGGCGGAAGTCGTTCGGATCGATTTCCTCACCTTCTTCGGCGCGGGCTCTCTCGTAGAAGAACCGCATGATCCCGTCGCCATGGTGGCTGACGATGGCTTCGGTCACTTCGGTGGGAATGCGGTAACTTCGAGCGAGCTTCACTCCTTCGGTGACGTGTTGGCGGATCATCTCCACCGATTGGCGCGGCGGGATTTCGTCGTGCGGATTCCCACCCCCGAACTGGTTCTCGATGAAGAAGGTGGGGTTCACTGTCTTCCCCAGGTCGTGGTAGTACGCCGCGGCGCGAGCGAGCAGCGGGTTGGCACCCACCGCGCGGGCGGCGGCATCGGCCAACGTTCCCACCATCAGCGAGTGATTGAACGTGCCGAATGCCTTTTCCTGAAGCAAGGCCAACGCCTCGTGGTTGAGGTCGGTGAGCTCGAGCAAGCGCAGGTTGGTGGTGATGTCGAAGGCATTCTCGAAGAATTGGAGCACGGCTAGTCCGAGCAACGCGCTGACCACCGAAACTCCGGCGGCAAGCGCGCCGGCCGATCCGATCACAAACCAGGGCTCTTGATCGGGAGCGGCATGGAAATACCAAGCGACTGCCGCCGCGATCGTTGCCGCGGCGGCTGCCGATGCCAGGACTGCCTTGCGGTAGCCGCCGCGCGACGAAAGGCTGGAGACGAACCCGACCGGCACCATCGTCGACATGGCGGCATAAGCAGTCAGGCCGGGGTCACGGGTGCCTGTTGCGACCAGCACGGCAATCGCGATGCCCATCAACGCTGCTACCCGCGAATCAAAAAGCACGGTGGTCATCAGCCCAAAGATCACGGTCGGCAAGAGATACCAGGCCGCGACCTCGTCGACGGCGGCTTGCGCCTGAATCGTTAATCGCACCGCTCCGGCGGCGAGCACAATCAACAGCCCCAGAAGAGCCGCCATTCGCGGGCGGTCCCAAAGCTCGCGGCGGAAGCGGGCGAGATACACCCCAATCGAGACGACCATCACCGCTAAGACCGCGAGCAATCCGATCGACCGGCCACTCTCCGCAAGATTGATCGCATTGGTTGCATCAATTGCTTCGATGTGCAATGCGGACAGAGGTTCATTTTCGCGGACAATGTTCTGACCCGGCAGGAAACTGACAACGACCTTCTCTACCTCCTCGCGGGCCTGTAGTTCCTGTTGCTCCGTAGCCTCGCGGTCAAAAACGTAGTTGGCCTGGACAGCTTGCGAGACAATGTCGGCAGCTGCAGCACGAGCGTCGGGATCAGCCGTCGTGCCGATCAAAACCAGAGGTGGATTGGCGCGAATGTCGTTACGAAGTTGACCTAGATCACCTGCAGTCACGCCAATGCCGAAGAGTTCGACAAGCTCGCGTTGGGCCCCTTCCGCAACCGACGCGATCCAGCCGGGCTCGCCGACTGCCGCCCGCACCACATCTCCGGTGGCATACGCGACCAAGAGGTTGACCGTATCTGGGCTCAGGCTCTGATGCTCAGCTTGGAGGGCCGCCACTTGCACCTCGGGGGGCAACACCGCCGCTTGGTAACCCACCGGCATCGTGATGCAAACGCTGTCGTCGCAGTCCACTTCTTGCAGGTCGTTTCCGGTGGCGAGCGTCAACGAATCCGGGAAGTCGGGATCAGTTCCATCGACCGAGACCCACGCTGGGAGCAGATTCACTTGGGTGCTCCAAGTTCCATCGCTTTGGGTTTCGGCAGTGCCGATCTGGAAGCCGTTCTCGTCGTAGATGAGGACCGAAACGCCCCCGAAACCGCGATCGGCCGCTTCCGTAAACAGAGCGTCGGAATTTGCGTCGAGAAATACCCGGCCACTCACATCAATGACAGAGACCTCACCGGCGGTAGTCGATACTCCGGCGGCCGTCGTCTCGACCGGAATTACTTCGGGCGAGTTCAGAGACGGCACGATTGCATCCGTGTCCATCACGCCGAGGAGCGTTGCCTCCATGATCGACTCGATCACGGCGATGCCGGCCTGCTCGGCCCCTTCATCACGTGAAAGCTGATCGAGCACGGCCGCCTCGGCTTCGTCCCGCACCTCCTCGGTGGCTTGTTCGTCGACCACCTGCGCTGAGACGCGAGCGTCGTAGTCGCGCGGAGCAAGTTGTCCGGGCAGAAGGGCGGTGCGTTCGTTTCCACCGAGCGACAACATCGTCCAAGCCCCAACCACGGTGGCGACAAAGATCGCCAGACGGACGGCGTTGACGCGGTTCATCGGTCTTCGACCTCGGCCCGGGCGTAGGCATCGACGATTGCCGCGACGATGCGGTGACGCACGACGTCCCTGCTGGTGAGCTCGACAAAAGAAACGCCGGGAATGTCGGCCAGGATCCGGCGGACTATGGCCAAACCCGAGAGTTTTTCCGAGGGCAAGTCGGTCTGGGTGGCGTCGCCGGTGACGATCATCTTGGAATTGAACCCGAGTCGGGTGAGAAACATCTTCATTTGCTCGGGCGAGCTGTTCTGCGCCTCGTCGAGGATCACGCAGGCGTCATTGAGCGTCCGCCCCCGCATGTAGGCCAGCGGAGCGATTTCGATCGTGCCCCGTTCGGTGAGGCGGGCGGTTTCCTCAGGACCCAGCATGTCCCAAAGGGCGTCGTAGAGCGGGCGCAAATACGGGTCGATCTTGGCGAACAGGTCGCCCGGCAGAAACCCAAGCCGCTCACCGGCTTCGACGGCCGGTCGGGTCAGGATGATCCGGCGAACGGCGCCCGCCGAGAGGGCTTCCACCGCCGCCGCCATCGCCAGATAGGTCTTGCCAGTGCCGGCCGGACCGATGCCGAATGTCACCGTATTCTCGCGAATGGCGGTGATATATCGATGCTGGCCATGCGTCTTGGGCCGGACGAGCTTTCCCCGGCCGACCGCCAATCCGTCGGTGAGCACGCCGGCGGGACTCGGGACCGAGTCGCGCACCATCCCGACGAGTTGCTCAACCCGCTGGAGATCGAGGCTGCCTCCTTCCTGGACGAGCAATAGCATCTCCTCGAGGGCGGTCTTTGCTTCCTCGACCTCGCGGGCGGGTCCGGAAATGGCGACTTCATTGCCACGCGCCACCAAGACCACAGCGGGAAACGCCTGCTCGAGCGCTTTCAGGTTGGTGTCAGCCTGCCCGAGCAGATCGAGCATGAGATGATTCGAGGAGACGCGCAGGCGTTGTTCGACTAGGTCGGGAGTCACGGCAGATCGGCCGGAATGATCAAGTTGAAATTATACCGACGGCGGCTTGATAAAGGGCTATCTGGTTCTATCCCGGTGGCCAGGTGAAACGGCGGCCCGCCATCACATGCATATGAAGATGCCCGACTGTTTGTCCCCCTTCAGCTCCGATATTGGTGACAAGCCGCCAACCGTTTGCATGATTCTCACCGATCTCTTGCGCGGCGCGGCCAAGAGCGCTCCACACCCGCGCGTGATCGGGTCGATCAAAATCGACTTCCGCCAACGATCCGATGTGCGTTCGCGGGATGACCAGGACATGCTCGGGCGCGATCGGGTTGATGTCGCGGAACGTAATCGTGTCCTCGGTCTCCGCGACACGTTCGGAGGGAATCTCGCCTGCCACCAACCGGCAGAACAGGCAGTCGTTCATTCGAGCTGGGACAGCACCTGGCTGATCGTGGTGCGATCAGATCGAGCGAGCGCCGCCAAGAGCTCCAGGTCGCCATGACGCACAGCCTTGGCAGCGGCGCCGGCTCGCCGGCGCATTTGGATCGCCACCAGGAAACGTTGGATCAAATCGGAAACGTCGTCGTCTACTCGACCCATCGCTTCCAAATCGATCATCACTTCCCCATCCCCATTCACCGCCGAAGGGATCAGATGTGCGACGTCGATTTGATAAATGGCGGCGAGCCGATGGAGACGCTGGACTGAGATCGCTCGTTCTCCCCGCTCGTAAGCGCCGAGCACCGATGACCGAAACTCGAGCTCAGACCTTTTTTCGACCTCCTGGAGTGACCAGCCGCTGTGGCGACGGGCGGTGCGCAGCCGAGCGCCCAACGCCTTGTCAAAATTGTCGACGATGTCCCTGCCTCCTGTCCCGCGCCGGACCCTACCACGGAGAGTGGTCGCGTCGCACTAGTCAACGCTGATTCATCTCGGAAATGGTTCGATAGAGGGCCGCGGCGACCACCGCGGCGGTTTCGGTGCGGAAGATGTTCCGGCCGAGGTTGACGAGCGGCCACCCTGACGCCGCTTCCATCCGATCCCAACCACCTTCCGGACCGATCAACACTCTCAGTGGCGGAACTTCACGGGGAGGGACGCCAGTCGGGTCGGCCATGACGGTGGGTAGACGGTCGTCGAGCTCAGCAAGCGTCCCCCACCCAGGCTCGACTCTTGTCAGCCACGCGCCGCGCGATTGCTCAAGGGCGGACACCGCCCACTCCTGCGCACGTTCCATCGCATTCGGACGAGCATTCCCATAGTGGGTCTTGAGCCACCGAACACGGGTGACTTCGAGTTCGGCTGCCTTCTCAACCAGCCAGCGCACACGGTCCCTCTCGTGAGGCGGTGCGACCGCCAACTCAACTTCGGGCAAAGGCTCGGTGGTCGACTCACCCTGGCGAGCGATCGATCCCTCGCCCAAAGACCCGCAGCCTCTCGTGCCGTGGCCATCGGTGTAGGAAACGGATTCGCCCTTTGCAAGCCTCAGGACTCTTACGAGGTGATGGATCTGTTGGCCGGCGAGCGGGATCTCTTCATCGGGCCAGGGCCGGGGCACGTAGAGATGGGGGAAGTGGGCCACTCTTCAAGTGGAGAGAGGACCGCGCCGCCGGCGGCGTTTCCGGGGACTCTCCCCGCTAACCGCGGCAAAGGCTCGCAGTGCTTCTTCCTGCTCGAGGTTGAGCGAGGTCGGAACCTCCACGATCGTTCGCACGAGCAGATCCCCCCGACCCCTCCGACCGAGCCGCGCCGTGCCCAAACTCACGAGGCGGAAAACCGTGCCCGGCTGGGTACCCGGCGGAACCTCGAGGGGTTCGATACCGGCCTCCAACAGAGGAACGTCGACCTTGGTGCCAAGCGCAGCTTCGGCGATTCCAACCCGCAGCTTGTGCTCGAGATCGTCGCCGACTCGTTCGAACTGAGCGTGGGGCTTGACCCTCACCTCGACATGGAGGTCGCCCGGGCCGCCCCGCCGGCCCGCCGACTCCCCATGCCCGGTCAATCGCAGGCGGGTCCCGGCAGGCACCCCGGCCGGAATTTCGACGCGCATGCTGCGATCCGAATCACGCGCGCCCATCCCGCGACAATCCGGGCAGGGATCGGTCACCAGAGTTCCTTGCCCGCTGCAGGTGGAGCAAGAGGCGACGCTCATCATGGTTCCAAGGAGCCCGCGACGAGCGACGCGGACGCTGCCGGCGCCGCCACAGGTCGGACAAGTGATCGGCGAGGTGCCGGGGGCGGTGCCCTGCCCCACGCAGGTCTCACAGGTCACCGCCGAGCGAAACTTCACCTCGGACTCTCCGCCGAAGGCTGCAACCTTCAACTCAACCTCGGTTACGACCAGCAGATCGCGGCCGCGAGAAGCCGATCGGGTGGTCTGACCAAAGAAGCCGCTATCCCCGAAAACCGACCGAATCAGGTCGTCGAGCCCACCCATCCCGGAAAAGAGGTCGCCGAAATCAATCACGTCCCCTCTGTCGTAGCTGGCCTTCCGGGCGGAGTCGCTTAGGACTTCATACGCCTCAGCGACGCGGCGGAACCGAGCTTCGGCGCCGGCATCACCGGGGTTGGCATCAGGGTGAGAGTCGCGCGCTTGCCGACGGAAAGCGCGCTTGATGTCCTCGACGCTGGCGTTGCGGTCGAGGCCGAGGTCGGCGTAATAGTCGCGGGGCATTGAGGACCTAAATCTACGGGGTCTTCACGTAAACCTAAGGTTCCGGTGGTGGCACAGCCACCAAAATCGCCTTAGGTATTAGGAGGATGTCAGCTGCTGATGCGGTCTTGGAGGGCCTGGCCCACCCTCTGAACGGCCGAGATGGTGGCGCGGTAGTTCATCCGCATCGGACCGATCACGCCGATCGAACCCTCCGCGCCGCCGGCCTCGTAGGTTGTCGACACCACCGCGAGGTCGAGTCCCTCGGCCACTGGGACCTCCTCGCCGATCCGGATCGAAACGCCGGATGCATGCACAAGAAGCGAGAGGAGCTCTGCTTCCCGTTCGAGAACCTCGAGCACGCGATGGACTGCGCCCAGGTTCGGCCAGGCATCTGACATCTGTCTCGTGCCACCGACATAAATCTCGCCGGGTGAAGCCGCGCTTTGGCGGAGCAGGGTCATCAACGCCAGCCCCACCTCCCGCAATGTGCGGGGCTGGTCGCTAAATAGATCCTGGGACTCGGGGCCTCGCCCCAACTCGGTGCCGACGAGCAAACGAGCGATGAGCCGTTCAAGGTCGGCGACCTCGTCGGGCTCGATCGTTTCGTTCCAACGAAGCTGGTGCTGGATCACCCGGCCTCGATTGGTGACCAGTACCGCCATCAACGATTGCGACGACACCTGCACGATGTGAAGCCCGCGCACCACCTCACCGGACGCCCCCGGCGACACCACGACCGACGGGAAATGGGTGACCTCGGCGAGGAGTTGCGAAGTGGCCCGGAAAACATTGGAGAGCTCGAGCTGCACAGAGGAGAAGAACGCCGCGATCCGTCTCTGATCGGAGCTGCCGAGACGGCCCGGACCGACGTGATCGACGTAGTAGCGAAAAGCACGCGGAGTCGGGATGCGGCCAGCCGAGGTATGAGGTTGAGCCACATATCCATCACGCTCGAGCGAGGCGAGGTCGTTACGAATCGTCGCGGCAGATACCCCGAGGTCGGTTTCTTCCAAGATCGCTCGTGAACTAACCGGCTCCCCGGTCTTGATATGTGCTTCGACCAGAGCCCGAAGCACGTCAGAACGACGTTGCTCCAGCATTTGGTCGATTTTAGCTACCTCCGGCGGGATTGTTCTTAAATAGTCTTCGCCGACGGCGAGCCGTGACCCCAGCAGCCGATCGCTCCTTACTGACTACTTGTTCGGCAACTTCGTCCAGAGGACATCGACCTCTTCGATGGTTGGTGTACCCTCGAAAAGCTCCGGGCCCTTTGCTCCCAGCGCCTTGGCAACTGCCCCTGTGAGATGGGCCTGGCGCCCGGAGTCGTCCGGGAAGACATCAAAGATCGCGAATTCTCCCGCTCCCAAACGGACGGCAAACCAAGCGGTAGTCGCAGGTTCTTGCTCAACCAGTGAGCGCCCTCCCTCCAGAAAATCCGTCACATCTTGTTCTTTTCCGGGCTTGGCCTGCATTCGGACCAGCAACCCTTTGGTGACCTTGTCGGTCATCGCGGTCATCTCAAACTCCTCTCGCTCAGCCTGGTCAACCCAGGGACCTCCATTGTTCCGCGTCTACCCCGGTGCGCGGATGCCTAACCCCAAAATTTGCAGCCTCCTCCCTCCCTATGGAACCTTTTCTAACGGAATGGAAGAGCGAGGAGCGCTCGGGCGACGGCGTCGGTGAGCAAAGGGCGACAGACCACCAGTCTTCCCCCATCAAGCTCAATGACTCCGTGATTGGCGAGTGTCCGGCCTTCCTCTGAATGCCACAGAGCATCTCCGGCCGTACCGGCTCTGACCCCGGCCACGCGTCGAATCCCAAGGAATACCCGTTCGACCTCTGCCGACCAGCCTTCGATTGCTTCTTCGCCTGCCCAGGCGCTCGCCCCTTGTTCGACGGCCGCGAGGTAGGTGTCGAGATGTCGGTAGTTGTGCGAACGCACCCTGCTCCGAAATCGATGGGCGCCGAGGCCGAATGCGAGATACTCCGCCTGGGCCCACACGGCCAGGTTGTACTTGACGGCGTGGCCGGGGCGCGCCCAGTTGGACACCTCATACCGATTCAGCCCCGCCGACTCGGCCGCGGCGGCAGCGATTTCCCAGGCGTCGGCCTGTTGGTCGGGGTCCGGCCCCGGGCTTCCCGCGGCTACCTGGCGAAACAACTCGGTGCCGGGCTCGACAGTGAGGGCGTAACAGCTCAAGTGATCTGGCCGGAGCGAGAGCGCGCCCGCCAACGTCTCTTCCCACGACGTGTCGCCTGGGGTGCCGAAGATGAGGTCGAGGTTGAGCGAGGAGAAACCCGCTTGCCGCGCTGCCAACACTGCCCCGGCGATCTGGTCTGGTTGGTGGCGCCGGCCGAGTTGGAGAAGTGTCGACGGGTCGAAGCTCTGGGCACCAAAGGACACCCGGTTGAATCCGACCTGACGGAGTGCGAGCGCGCGGTCGAGGCTCCAATCTTCCGGATTGGCCTCGATCGAAACCTCGGGTTCGTCACTGAAGCCGTGCTGCGCCGCCAGCACGTCGAGAACCAAACCAAGCTGCCGCGGATCAACCCGGCTGGGGGTGCCGCCGCCGACATAGATCGAGTCGAGCGGAGCCCACTCCTTTTCTCGTTCGATCTCTGAAGTCAACGACTTGAAATAGCGGGCTGTTTGATCGTCGCGATCGGTGACAACTGCGAAGTCGCAGTACGGGCAGAGCCGGGCGCAGAACGGGATGTGGACATAAGCCGCTTTGATGGTGGCGGCGCGGTCAGCCAGTTCGACCGAGTCCGGCCGCTCCTCAGTCAGTATCAACTCTCAGAGCCGCCACGAATGCTTCTTGGGGAACCTCCACCGAGCCCACCAACTTCATCCGCTTCTTGCCTTCCTTTTGCCGCTCGAGGAGCTTGCGTTTGCGGGTGATGTCCCCGCCATAACACTTAGCGAGAACGTCCTTTCGCCGCGCCTTCACGGTTTCCCGGGCGATGAAGCGGCCGCCGATTGCGGCCTGAATCGGGATATCGAAGAGCTGTCGAGGAATGAGCTCCTTGAGCCGCTCAGTCATCAGCTTGCCATACGAAGCGGCTTTTTCGCGATGGACAATGGCGGAGAACGCATCGACGGGGACGGCGTTGAGCAGAATGTCGACCTTCACCAGATCAGAAACCTGGTATCCAGCCGGTTCGTAGTCGAGCGAGGCGTAGCCCTTGGTGCGCGACTTGAGCTGGTCGAAGAAGTCGAATACCACCTCTGACAACGGGAGGCGATAGGTCAACTCGACCCTCTCCGGCGAGAGGTAGTGCATGCTCCCCCCCTCACCCCGCCGGCGTTGAACCAGCTCCATGATCGAACCGATGTGCTCGACGGGGGCGATGATCATGGCCGTGACGTAGGGCTCTTCGATCCCGAGACGGTTGTCGGGATCAGGCACGTCTTGTGGGGACTGGACATCTAGCAAATCACCGTTGGGGAGACGGACCCGAAAGGCGACCGACGGAGCGGTCGCGACCAAGTCGAGCCCATACTCCCGCTCCAGACGCTCACGCACTATCTCCATGTGGAGCAGGCCAAGAAAGCCCAACCGAAATCCGAATCCGAGCGCGCGGCTGCTTTCCGGCTCGTACTGAAGGGAGCCGTCATTGAGGGTGAGCTTCTCAAGTGCCTCGCGCAGTCGCTCGAAGTCGTCACCTTCGGTCGGAAACAACCCCGCGAAGACCATCGGTTTGGGCTCGTCATATCCGGGGAGCGGCGTTTGCGCTCCCCGAAGGGCGTTGGTGATGGTGTCGCCCACCTTGATCCGCCCGATTTCCTTCACCCCCGTAATCAAATATCCGACCTCGCCCGGTCCGAGTCCGCCGACCTCAAGTGCTTTTGGAGTGAGCACCCCAACTTCGTCGGCACTCTGAATTTCTCCGGTGGCCATAAATCGGATCTGGTCGCCTTGGGAGAGCGAACCGTCGACGATGCGGACGTAACAGACCACGCCGCGGTAGGCGTCGTAATAGCTGTCAAACACCAGAGCGCGGAGAGCGGAATCGGGGTCGCCAGTAGGCGGCGGCACCAAGCGCACGATCTCGTCGAGCAAGTGATCCACGCCTTCGCCCGACTTGGCGGAGAGGCGCAACACATCTTCGGGCCGCCCGCCGAGAACACCGATCATCTCGGCGGTGACTCGCTCGGGATCAGCTGCCGGAAGGTCGATCTTGTTGACGGCAGGGATGATTTCAAGCCCGGCATTGATGGCCAGGTGGGCGTTGGCCAGGGTCTGCGCCTGGACCCCTTGGGCGGCGTCGGCCAAGAGCAACGCGCCTTCGCAGGCGGCCAGGGAACGCGACACCTCATATGAGAAGTCGACATGGCCAGGGGTATCGATCAGGTTGAGCA
>JBPCQV010000009.1:0-2933 GCA_050997725.1 Acidimicrobiia bacterium | reverse complement strand
CGCTCAGCACTCACGACGCCGGCAAGGTCACGACGAAGGACTTCGACCTAGCCGAGACGATATCGGCGCTGTAGCCGTTTCTCCCCCGGAGGGGGGAGTGTCGCTTTACCTACCCGACCCGTGCAATTCTCGCCTGGCGAGCGAAATTTGTCCTGTGGCGAACGCTCCCAATCAAATCTGTCCCGTGGCGAACGGTACTCGTTCCCTACAGGACGAATTTCCCCAACAGCGTTCCGGTGACGACAAATTATGTCGAAGCAAATTTGTCCCCAGGGGAAACCTCGAAACGTAATTCGTCGCCACAAGCACGAGCACGACACGGCTATGGGACAAATTACGGGAAACGGTTTCGTGTGGCGACAAATTAAGCCGCAGTCGAGCGGGGGCTCCGTCCCTTAGCCGATTCGGTTCCCCAATCCCCCTCGCCACCAACCAGATCCCCCCGCGGGGCACTCCCCCTTCCGCGGGGGGAGAAACTGTCGGGGCGAGCGCATTAAACTGATCAGTTCCCAACTGACAGGCTTCTGTGAAGATCGAAAACGTCATCGACAACATCGGCAACCGATTCGCCACCGTGGTGGTGGCGGCCCGCCGTGCTCGGCAGATCAACTCTTATTTCATTGGTCTCGGCTCACATGAGGGGAAGAACATCCCCCCCCAGATCAATAGTCTTTCGCGCAAGCCGTTGACGATCGCCATGGAAGAGATTGCCCAGGGTCTCGTCGAGGCCGAGCACCAAGAGCCACCACCAGCGATCTAAGGCCTTGAGCCGACGCATCGTCCTCGTGGTCACCGGGGGAGTTGCCGCCTATAAGGCCGCCTACCTGTCCCGACTCCTCATCGAGGCCGGCGAAGAGGTACGGGTGGCGATGACCGTCGAGGCCCACAATTTCATCGGTCCCACCACCTTTGCTTCCATCACGGGCAACCCCGTAGTCACCGACTTGTTCGAAAGTGATTTGACGAGCCCGCACACCGACCTCGGCCATTGGGCGGACGCGGTGATCGTCGCCCCGGCGACCGCAGCCACCCTGGCGCGCCTCGCCCATGGCCTTTCCGAGGAAGTGGCAAGTGCCACGCTCCTAGCCACTCAGGCGCCGGTGCTGGTTGCTCCGGCCATGCATACCGAGATGTGGGAGCACCCGGCCACGAAGCGCAATGTCGAAGTCCTGCAACGCGACGGCGTCAGCGTCGTCGGACCCGGGGAGGGCGCCCGCGCCGGGGGCGACCAGGGGATAGGGCGGATGTCGGAGCCGGAGGAGATCGTGGCGGCCCTGGGGAAGATGCTCGCCGGCCCCTTGACCGGACTGCGCGTGCTCGTCACCGCCGGGGGCACTCGCGAAGCTATCGACCCCGTGCGCTTCATCGGCAACCGCTCTTCGGGGAAGATGGGCCATGCCATCGCCGATGTCGCTGCTCAGTTGGGAGCTGAGGTGAGCCTGATAACAACTGCAGATCGGCCGGCCCACCGCCAGATCGACGTCATCCGGGTCGAGAGCGCGCAGGAAATGGCCGATGCGGTCGAGAAGATCGAGAGCGATGTTGTAGTGATGGCCGCGGCAGTGGCCGACTTCCGTCCCACCGATCCGGCCATCAAGAAGCTACGACGAACCGATGGCCCGCCCCGGATAGAGCTCGAGCCGACCCCTGACATCCTCGCCTCAGTCATGGCCCGGGAGAATCGCCCATTCGTGGTTGGGTTTGCAGCCGAGACCGAAGGAATCGACCGCGCGATCGAGAAAGCGAAACGCAAAGGCACTGACCTGACCGTTGCCAACGACGTCACCGAAGCCGGCGCCGGATTTGCCCACGACACCAACCGGGTCTCATTGATCCACGCCGATGGGGAAGTGGAGCTATGGCCGCTCGAAGCCAAGGTTGAGGTCGCTGAGCGTCTCTGGAATGCCATCGCCGAGAAGCTCGGTCGGTAAGCTCGCGTCCGCTCATGCGCCGCCGGTTCTTTTCCTCTGAATCTGTCACCGAGGGCCACCCTGACAAGGTTGCTGACGCCATCTCGGACTCGGTGCTCGACGCGGTCCTCGCCCAAGACCCTGACGGCCGCGTGGCCTGCGAGACAATGGTCACTACCGGACAGGCGGTCGTCGCCGGGGAGCTGAACACCATCGCCTCGATCGAGGTCGAGAAATTGGCCCGCGAGGCAGTGGCCGACATCGGATACCTCGGTGACTCGGAGTTTGCCGCCGACAGCATCGATGTCACCGTGCTCGTCCACCAGCAAAGCCCCGACATCGCCGCTGGTGTCCAAAGGGCAGAAGAGGCCCGCCAGGGTTCGACGGATCGTTACGACGAGCTTGGCGCCGGTGACCAGGGAATCATGTTCGGTTTTGCAGTCGACGAAACCCCGGAGTTGATGCCGCTGCCCATCCAGCTTGCCCACCGGCTGGCCGAGGGGCTGAGCCGGGCGCGAAAAGAAGGTCTTATCCCCTACTTGCGCCCAGACGGAAAAACTCAGGTGATGATCGAATACGACGGCGACCGGCCGCTCCGGGTTGCCAGTGTCTTGATCTCGGCTCATCACGCCCCTGGCATCGATCTTGAAAGTCAAATGCCGCGCGACCTGTGGGAACACGTCGTGCTCGCCGCAATTCCTCCTGAGATGATCGATAACGACGCTCCGTTCTACGTCAACCCTTCAGGCAACTTTGAGATCGGCGGTCCCCACGCCGACACCGGGCTCACCGGACGGAAGATCATCGTCGACACCTATGGCGGCTATGCCCGCCATGGTGGGGGGGCGTTCTCCGGCAAAGATCCGACCAAAGTCGATCGGTCGGCCGCATATGCGGCCCGCCACGCGGCCAAGAATGTCGTTGCCGCGGGCTTGGCTAACCGTTGTGAGGTACAACTCGCCTATGCCATCGGCCGCGCCGAGCCCTTCTCGATCTTGGTCGACACGGCCGGCACCTCACAGA
>JBPCQV010000007.1:0-3157 GCA_050997725.1 Acidimicrobiia bacterium | reverse complement strand
GAGTTCTTGCCACCGGGGCGATGACGTTCGATTGGATCCCGTATTTGGCGCCCTCGATGGCGATGACGTTGGAAAGGCCGACGAGGCCGGCTTTGGCGGCGCCGTAATTTGCCTGCCCGAAGTTGCCGAAGATTCCGGCGTTCGACGAGGTGAAAACGAACCGCCCATAGTTGGCTTCCTTCATCGCCCGAAATGCGGGCTGGGAGACGTTGAAGGCGCCGAGCAGATGGGTGTTGACGACGCCGTCGAGCTCCCCCCGCGTCAGATTGGCAAAGCTCCGGTCGCGCAGAATGCCGGCATTGTTGATGACGATGTCGACTTGTCCGAAGCTTTCGAGGGCAGCCGCGACGATGGCTTCGCCTCCTTCAGCCGTAGCGACCGAGTCGTAGTTGGCAACCGCCTCTCCACCGGCCTGAGTGATCGCCTCGACAACAACGTCAGCAGCCTTCGTCGAAGCTCCGGTCCCATCGACTGATCCGCCGAGGTCGTTGACCACGACCTTGGCCCCGCGCCACGCCAACTCCGAGGCATAGCTCCGTCCCAATCCCCCACCGGCACCGGTGACGATCGCCACCCGCCCAATGAAATCGATCAATTTCGCCTCCGCTTTTTCATTCTGTGGGCCGGTATACGCGCTTTTGCGGTATACGAACCCAGGGTTCGCAAAAAGTTAACTCAATGCGCGAGCGAGGAACGAGGCCATCTGTTCGCGGAGGACGGCGTCGTGCGGGCAGTAGGTGGACGGCGTGCAGCCGGTGGTGATGCCGGCAGCTCGGATCGAGTCCACCGCGCTCGCGTACCAATCCCCCGCGGCGACATCGGAGAAGCCCGAGCTCGATGCCGGCGCCAGCGCAAAGACGCGAGTGAGAAAGGCAGCCATCTCGGCGCGCGACACCGCTTGGTTCGGGGCGTAGGTCCCGTCTCCCAGACCGGTCGTGTAGCCGAGGGCGGCAAGCGCCTCGACATAAGGCGTGTACCAGAGCCCGGCCGGCACATCGCTGAAGGTGCCCTGGTAGCTCGTCGCCGGGACCTGGCCGATGGCGCTCAACAAGAACGCCGCCATCTCGGCCCGAGTGACTATGCCTGCCGGACAGAAACGATCGACCAACGGCGCGTTGCAGCCACGGGTGATCCCTCGATTGGCAATGAACTCAATGTTCGCTTCGTGCGGATTGCCGTTGTCGTCGAGAAAGCGCTCGGCCACGGCGGCGCCGCTGACGATGAGATTGAACGCGTTTCCGACCCTGGCCCCGACGGTGATCGTCACCCCGCGGACGGCGAAAGTTGCGCCCTCCGGAAAGACGTGAGCGGTGGCCGCGGGATCTTCGAGGGCGGGAACCTGGCTAATCCGCCGATCGGGGCCGAAGCACTGGCCGACGAGCACGAAGTCACAGACCGCGGCCGATTGGTCGACGCGATAGACCTCGACTCCCTCGGCCGGCAACCCGCTGTCGTACCCCGACGCGAACCTGACCCCGACCGTCTCATAGATGCCGGTGACCTCGGTGGGAAGGATCAGAATCTGCACTCCGCTCGACGAGCCGATCTGATAGGTGAGCGTGCCACCGCGGTGGAAGATCACGTTGTCGGGTCCGATCCAGCCCGCGGCATAGCGGTTGATGGCGATCGTGCCGATGTCGAGGGCGTCGTGGCCCCCGCCGCTCATCACGTCCATCGGGTTGTCGTACTCATAGACAACGCCGTTCGCGTATTCGAGAAACCCGCCATACGAATGCGGCCAGAAAACTGTGTGACCGATCTCATGGGCAACGGTTCGCAGTGCGGGAGGCACACCGCCGATAACCGCCACCGTGGCCGCGCCCACAACGGCAATCCGGCCGTTGGCCGGGAACGTCTCGGGGCAAAAGAACCCCGGGAGGCAGGGGAATCCGCCGGTGCCATATCCACCCGAATAGTCGACGTTGACCACGACGATTACCCCGGCCGCCCCCGGGTTCGCCGCCGCCGCGGCCAGGTCTTCGCATTCACTCTGATAGACAAACGGGTTGTCGGGCCAGCTCGAAGGTGAGGAGGCCGTCACCACTCCGCCGGCGCGAAAGCTGGAGGCGTAGTTTCCGCCCGAGATCGATTCGAAATAGGGTCGCACCCCGCCTTCGAGGGTGGCGGCCGCCTCCGCCGCGGTGAGGAGCACCGTGCCATTCGGGACCTGGCAGATCCAGACCTCCCATGTGTCGATGCCACTCGAATAGGTCTGCGTCTCCTCGCGCAAAGCGATTAGATCGACCGGGTCGGAGGCATAAGGGTCGATCGTTTGCCCGACGGCCGGAGTGGCAAGCAGCAGCGCGGCAAGCGTGAGAAGAGTCGCGAGCGACCGCAAAAGTTTGCTCTCCCCCAAGCGTTCTCCCCTGTTAGGAATACATGCCTTCGATAGCGCTCTTGTACTTGTCGAGAACGACATTGCGCTTGAGCTTGAGTGACGGCGTGATCTCACCACTGTCAGGGGTCCAGATATCGGACACGATCGTGAACTTCTTGATCTGTTCGACCCGCGACACCTCTTGGTTGGCCAGGTCCAAAGCGGTCTGCAGCTCGGTGCGGACTTCGGACAGTTCGCTGAATGACTGCAGGTCGGTGAAGACGACACCGCTCTTGCCTGCCCAGCCGGGTGCTTCTTCGGGATCGATAGCAAGCAGCATCGACATGAAAGGACGGCCATCCCCAACCATGCACGCCTGCGCCACCAGAGGATGGTTCTTCATCGACGTTTCCAACTTCGCCGGGGCGATGTTCTTGCCGGCGGCGTTGATGATGATGTCCTTCTTGCGGCCCACGATATGGAGGAAACCGTCTTCGTCGAAACGGCCAAGATCGCCCGAGTGGAGCCAGCCTTCGGAGTCGAAAGATTCCGCCGACTCCTCCGCCATCTGGTAGTAGCCGCCCGTGACCACACCGCCGCGCATCAGAATCTCCCCGTCCTCGCCCAGGGCGATCTCAACCCCCGGCAAGGGCTTGCCGACGCTGCCGATTCTCTCTTCGCCGGGGAGGTTGCTGGTGGCGGGGCCGGTTGACTCGGTCATCCCGTAGAGCTCGAACAGCGGCACTCCGATGCCGCGGAAGAAGTAGATGAGGTCGGGGCTGATCGGGGCCGCGGCGGTGATCGCCACCTCGAGCGCGTCCATCCCGAGCCCGTGACGAA
>JBPCQV010000171.1:0-11819 GCA_050997725.1 Acidimicrobiia bacterium | reverse complement strand
GTCATATATCGAATCGGTCGGAGGGAAGCTCCACGGGTTTTGGTACGCGTTCGGCGCACACGACGGTTACAGCCTATGGGAAGCTCCCGACAATGTGTCCATGGCCGCGGTTGCATTGGCGATTGGCAGCGGCGGTGCACTTAGTTCGAACGAAACGACAGTCCTCTTAACCGTCGACGAAACGATCGACGCGTTGCGCATGGCCAAGGACGTCCATTACCGAGCACCCGGCGCCTAGCGGCTCGCGAGTGCCGGCTTGCCAGACGTCTCGGACTTGTCTCAGGCGATTGAACGAACTTCGCAAAGAGTCACGTCTATGGACAGATGCCGACACCCACAGGGCACCCAGTTCTTGGAGGCTGGCCGATCGGCGGGCATCGAAGTCTCTCCCGGCCGAGTAGATCGTGGAACTGATCCGCGTGATAGCCACAGCCTCCATGTAGGCCATGCTGGATCGGTCTGCTCGTCGGTTGGCGGTAGGCGACCCCAGTTGATCCCATCAGGAGATGCCCATGCAGCCATTAGGCCGGAGTCGAAGGGGTTCCGCCAACCGCGAGGAATCCTTTACCGGTGTCGACGATCACGTGCATGTACGCATCGCTGAACCCGTTGCTGCGGGGGTGACCACACGCCACGTGAGCCCGTCTGTCGAGGTCCATACCGCCGCGGTGGGGACGAACTCCCCCAGGGGGATGCTCCAACCGCGATCAGTCCTTCCTCGGTCACCAGTACCTCGCCCATTCCGGAGCTGTCGAAGAGCGCAGCCGATCCGGCTGGTCCCTTGACCCAGTCTTCCACCGGACACCTCCGGTCTCGACACACTGAACCGGAAGTATCAGCGATGTCCCGAGGGTGCTCCGTCAACGATGTCCTGATGGGTCCTCGCTAGGCTCCCCAGCGGAGGCACCCATGGAAGCAGGCAACCTCAAATCCATCCCGCTATTCGCTCAGCTCAGCCGGAAAGAGCTGGCCCTGGTCGCCCGCCACGCCGACGAGGTCGACGTCGACTCTGGCAAGGTCCTCACCCGTGAGGGTGAAGTGGCTCGGGAATTCTTCGTCATCGATTCCGGCGACGCCACCGTGACCCAGAACGGTGAGATGGTCAACCGTCTCGGGCCGGGTGACTTCTTCGGCGAGATCGGCCTCCTGGAGACGATTCGCCGCACCGCCACCGTCACTGCCGACACCCCGATGCGGCTGATCGTGATGTTTGGGCCGGAGTTCACCGCGGTCGAATCGGAGATCAGGGACATCGACCGCTGCATCCGCAAGGCCATCGCAGAGCGGATGAAGACGGAGAGCTAAGCCGGGCTAAGCCGCATGGCGGCCGACGAAGGCTGAACCACCTGGTTAAAAACCCTTCGGGTTCTATTCATGCATGAGGTGGGAGCGTTGGGGCTCTCGACTCGCTTGACGTTTGGGAGGAGGCTTTCGAGCTTGCCTGTCAGCGTTGGACGGCTTGAAGTGGTCGACGTCCCGTCGACCAACGGCGAGAAACCCGCCTCCAGGAGGGGCGCCATCGGCGGTGTGGTTCTCGCATCTGCTGCTTGCGCTCCTCGGGAAGCGACTCGTAAGCCCGAGCACACAGCACGCCTGACATGAAGGCTTTCGTCCCGGCCTCGGGGTCGCCGCGTCGGTAGGCTCTCTCCGCGCGTCCCAAGACTCTCGCAGTGAAGCCCATGACAGTGATGGCATCCCAAAGATCAGCCTGGAGAATCTCGAGAGCCTTTGCAGAAATCTGGCCAGCGAGGGTTCCTCCCAGGACTCTTCCAAATGGGAGATCCATCCCGGCACGCAGACGAGACCCAGTTTGCTTTTGCCCACGACCTGACACGCGATACTAAGTCCGGCGTTTTGTAATACCTCGTTTCACCGACAACGCCGTTAGCGCCATTCGACGCTTACTACCTCCACCGATCCTCCAACGCCTTCACGACGAAGGAGTGATCAATCTGCCGCCAAAACTCGGACTGCCCACAATCGTCGATGGCCTCCCTCATCCGGGTTGGACCTGGCAGTTCTTAAAGGTCCGAGCCGATTGTGTTCTCCAATGTCACCAGGCGGGAAGTTGGAGACGGATCGGAAGCCATTCCCTTGGCGACCATTTTCGCGCGCCAATATGTGTGCTCAGTCTGGTGCATCTCAAGGTGCTAGCGGCGGTAGCGCGAACTGGATCCGTCACCTAGAAGTGTCGGGCAGCTACCAAGCCACTGTCGCCCATCTTCCGGAGCCACGATGTCCAGTATGAGGCGGAGCCGGTGGAGAGGGGGTCAATTTTCAGGCGATGTCGACACTTGAGGTCCTGCCCAAGGGGGCGAGATTGCTGCCCGCCCGCAGGCGAACGGACCGGTCATTCTTGAGCATTGTTGTGAGCGGATGGTTGTGCGCTGGGCGAGCCTGGCGAACGTCTTGGCGGGTGGCTGCTGCATCGGGCCTGCGCGCCGGCTGAGGCTTCTTCCCCTGCCGGCTTGTCGTCTGCAGGACTACGGTTGGCCCGGGGAGAGCCTTTGGGAGAAGCAGTGGTCGAAGCTTACGTTCTTATCCAAACCGAGATCGCGAAACAGACACTGGTAGCGGCGGGACTAGACCGTATTCCCGGCGTTGGCACCGCCTACGTCCTTACCGGCCCGTACGACGTGATTGTGCGAGTAGAGGCCGCAGACGTTGATGCTCTCGGGAAGCTTGTCGTTACCAAAATCCAGGCCGTCACGGGAGTCACCCGCAGCCTGACCTGCCCCGTGCTCCATCTCTAGTGCGACCGAATGATCGCCAAGGGTATTGCCGAGGCTAACGGGAGGCCGGCTCCTCTGGCTTGGTGACGGGACGAAGCAGAGCCCCAGTGACACTTGACGCGTGGCCATCGTCCCACCGCACCTCTACCGAGTCACTGCGGATGTCGATGATCATGCCCACACGGGGTCGCTGTCCCGTCTTCTTTGTGAGTTCCTCGACTCTTTCGCCCTTCTTCAACATAGCTTTTTGCTCCTCGCGGGCTCTTGGCCGGAATCTAACGCGCGGCTACTCCCGCTGCCGCTCCCACATCTGGCCAGTCTGCGAGCTGGCACCGAGCGCTTGGTGAGGCGAACGGGTGGCGAAGAGCTTGTTCAGCCGATCAAGGCGCGCCGATGCTTTCCGGCAAATGGACAGCACCGGTCACTCAGCCTTCTCGATGATCCTCTCGATCTCGTACATGCAGAGCCCCACAGAATGGTGGTGCGTACGCTCCCGAGCAACGACACCTCCTCCGACAAACGAAGCGGCTGTCCAGTTGGTTGGCTAGAGCTCCTCGAGAAACCGATCGATTGCAGTCAAGAGAGGTTGCCCAAAGGAGAGGTCGGGGTCGTTGTGATCGGCATTCTCGATCAGTGCCCAATCGGCATCGACAGACGCCGCTTCGTAGACCGCCCGGCTGAGGTGGGTCGGGACGATCGAGTCGGCCGAGCCGGCCACCACCAGGATGGGGACCTTGATCATGCTTACCGGCTGGAGCGTGTCGTAGCGGTCTCAGAGCAGCAGTCGCGTGGGGAAGTATGGGTAATGAACGGCCGCTACCGCCTCCAGCGACGGGAAGGGCGATCTCAGCACCAGCGCGGTCGGGGGTGACTCGAGCGCCAGCCGAGCCGCCACCGCCGCCCCCAGCGATTCGCCCAGAAGGATCAAGCGGTCGACGGTGGCCACCTCCGCCAGTGCGGCGACTGCAGCCGCGGCATCCAGCGCCAGCCCCTCTTCGGATGGCGACCCCTCATTTCCCCCATAACCCCGATAGTCGAAGAGCAGCACCTCATAGCCATGGTCGAGCAAGGCCCTGGCCCGAGGAGCGCGGTCGGCTCGGTAGCCGGCATTCCCATTGAGGACCAGCACCGCCGCGGTCGGAGTCGGAGGGGAAAGAAACCAGCCGGTCAAGGTGAGCCCGTCGGCGGTGCTGATCGTGACAATCCGAGCGCCGGCAAGGGTCGCTGAAAGTGGCGGCACCTCAGCCACCGGGAAATAGATCAGCCGTCGTTGAAACAACCAGAGACCGGCCAGGACCAGCACCGCGGCGGTCACCAAAGTCACCACGATTTCCAGTATCGGTCTTCCCCGATGGACCGGCGGCCGATCAGCAGGTGACATGGAGGATGGCGTTGACCTCCCTGCGCCCGGCCGAGCGCAGCAACCGGCAAACCTTGGCGGTGGGCAGCTCAACCAGCTCCACTCCCCTTGCCTCGGCCAGGTCGCGCACCTCCTTCATCACCGGCCGGCGGCCGTCGGCTCCGGTACCGATCACCAGCCTCACAGTCGACCATGGGATCTCCTCATCGGCGGACAGCGGGGTGTGTCCGAACTGGTCCCGGTAAGCCTTGGAAGGGCCCTTCTTCCGACGACGTACTCGCCCCCTCTCCACAGTCGGGGTGGTTCATGCGGGCTAAATCGAGTTCGCCGACAAGAGCGAGGTCGTTGATAAGGGCGGACTGTGAGGATTTTCGCCGCGCCATTGGCCACGAGAACCCTCACAGTTCGGGATGACTCTTGAATCGTCAGCGTTTGGTAAGGACCACCGACAGGTATTCACTTGGAATCAACAAGGTCTCGTTCCCGCTCGTGTTCATCGTCGTTAGCAGCGTGAGGATGTCCGCCTCAAGAGCGTCTTCCCTGCCACCTTCGAGAGCGGCGAAAGCGCGATTCGTGGGGCCGTAGTAGGTCCGAAAGATCTCGAGCCAATGGTTGGGAGACTTGTAGCGGAAGTTGAAATACCGCTTGGTCACTGCCACCTGATGGCCGGCGAACAGTTCCTTGATCCGCCCCTCGGTGCCCCATAGGGCCGGCGAGCGAACCCCCGCCGGCGGCGGAACGTGGGCACCGATGATCTTGAAGAGCTGGCCGATGAAGCTATCTGGGGTCCAGTTCGCCAATCCAATCCGGCCTCCGCTCCGGGTCACCCGAAGCATCTCCGACGCCCCTTGCTCCTGGTTGGGGGTGAACATCACTCCGAATGTCGACACGGCGGCATCAAAGCTCGCGTCCTCGAACGGCAGGGCTTCCGCGTCCGCCTCCTGAAACGCCACCTTGAGTCCTTCCGCCTCCGCTCGCGCACGACCATTTGCCAGCAAAGCGCCGACATAGTCGGTCGAGGTCACGTCACACCACCGTCGGGCGGCGGCGAGCGTGGCGTTGCCGTTACCGGCCGCGACATCGAGGACCCGCCAGCCTGGCTGCAAGTTCATCTCCTCAGCGATCAACTCGCCGACGATCTGCAGGGTCGTCCCGACCACTGCGTAATTCCCTGTGGACCAGGCCGCCTGCTGGCGCTGTTTGATGGCGGCGAAGTCCGGAGCTGTAGTTGTCGTTGTCACGTCTTCTTCTCCTTTTGGTTTCGATGCTTGCTTTCCCTACGGCGACCATCTGGCCTGCTGGGCTGACCATGAAGCTCTCCTTTCTCGCGGTCAACCGTTCGAGGGAGAGAATCTGAGACAGGCGTGTGACCCATCGTGTGACAAAGACCGATACTTTTAGGTGCGTACCAGCTCAAGTCGTGTTGCGAGGGCGGGGTTATCGATGAGGGCGATCAGCGATTGGGCCACGTCGAGCGCCTGCCACTCCCCTAGCGTGACTCGGTGGAGCAGCGCACGGGCCAGCAGCTCTCTCATCCCCGTGCGGGCCGCAATCGATTCGAGCTCTGCGATCATGGCCGGGGCTCCGGGAGCATGGTCCTTCACCGCCACCCGGCATAGTGCCTCCAGGGCATAGGCCTCGACCCACAGGTAGGAGTCGGGGAATCGGCGGCAGAGCCGAGGTGCCTCCAAGAGATGGGCCATCGCCGTAGACCGATCTGTGCGTTCCGCTGCGACCAGACCCAGACCCCGCGCCCCCAGACTCTCCCAGCAGGGATCGCCCAGTTGACAGCTCATGGCGAAGGCGCTCATAGGTGTCGCGGGCGGTCTCGACCTCTGCAGAGAGGAGCTGCACCTCGGCCAGCAGCGACATAGGGAAGGGGACGAACGCCGTCCAACTCGCGTCCCGCGCCAGCTCCAGACTTCGTTGTATATGTGTCCGGGCGTGGTCAAGATTCTCGTGCAACAAGTAGAGCCGACCCAACATGTTATGGGCAAAGGCACCTGGAGCCTCGGCTCCGGCACGCTCTGCCAGCTCGATCGCGGTCTCTAAAAAGGACAGGGCGGCCGGGTAGTTGGCTACATCGCTCTCGCAGGCACCGCGGACCCCGGCGATCCAGGCGTACTCGGCGTCGTCCTTTTCGGCCAGGGGGGCCGCCTCGTCGAGCCAGGTCCGGGCTCGCTCGTATCGGCCCCTGAGCAGCTCGACCCAGGCCAGTTCCCGTCTGGCTTTGGCGGCATGCGTCGCCTGACCTTTCTCATCCGCCAGCGAGACGGCCCGGTGGAGATTGGTCGCCCCCTCCTCGTCGAGGCCGCGAGCGGCATGGACCAGGGCGCTTCCCAGGCCAAGGTGGGCCCGAACCTTCAACAGATCGTCGTCGATGGCGAGCGATGCAGCAGCGGCTCCCCGGAGAGCCTCCAGGCCAGCTTGCCAAGCTCCGGCGGTGATCGCCGCCTCCCCCGCCTCGAGCTGCGCGGCAACCGTGGAGGCGGAGGGATGAGTGATCCGGGCTTCGCTGTCGGAAAGAGCGGCAGCCCGGAACGACGCACTCGGCTCCACACCCAACTCCTTCCGGAACAACTGGACAGCCTCGGCGACCTGACGTTCGGCGGCCTCGACGTCCCCCGAAGAGCGGAGGACTCGAGCGAGGAGGACATGGTTGTTCTCGTCGTAGCGATTCAAGGAGAGGAGGCGAGTGGCGAATTCCAAGGCATCGCCGTGATTGCGCTGCGCGAGGGTGGCCAGGGTCGCCTCGTGAAGGATTGCCTCTGAAGCGGCGCTGAGACGAGCCCTCTCGTTGGTCAGCCAAAGCTCAAAGCTAGGAGCGGAGTCGTAGTGATGACCCTTGAGGAGATCCCTTCCCAACCCGGGGAGACGCACCGCCTCCATCCAGGTACCTCTCAGCAGCACGTTGGTATCGATCATCATCCCGGCCGGCAGTTGGAGCCGGATCGGGTCACCCCCACCGAGGCATCGGCACCAAGCAGCCGTCGCAGTTGCGAGACGTTCCACCTCAGCGCCCCGAGTGGATCGTCTGCATCGGGGAACATCATTCCCGCTAGGAGGTGTCGTGGCTGCGCTGTCGCGGTCAGGGCCAGGAACGCCAGCAGACCCCAGACCTTGTTACCCCTCGGCTGGATTTTTAGACCAGTACTACGTTCTACCGTCGGCGATCCCAACAGGTGGATGGTGAGTCTCGACATCGATTCGGTCATGTCGGGTTGGCTGCTGATCGACATCGGCCTCAAGTCCTCGGGGACCTCAATTATGACAAGCGAGATTCAAGCCCGATAGGGTGGTATTCGACCCTCGACCTAAGCAGGTGGCGCGGTGACAGGCATAATTCCGGTCGACGAGAACCAGCTTCGCGCGGAGATCCAGAAGCACTACGCCGAGGTGGCGACGAGCCCCGACCACGATTTCCACTTCCACACCGGCCGGGAAGCGGCCCGACAGGTCGGCTACGACGACGCCATTATCGAGGACTTACCCGACGATGTGATTGCATCCTTCGCTGGGGTGGCCAATCCTTTCCACTTCGGATTGCCGCGGCCAGGAGAGGTCGTTCTCGACCTCGGATCGGGAGCCGGCGTAGACGTCTTCATCGCTGCCAAAGCGGTTGGCCCTGAGGGTCGGGTGGTCGGTGTGGACATGACACCCGAAATGCTCGAGACCGCTCGCCGCAACTCCAATCGGATGGGCTTTCGCAATGTCGAGTTTCGGGAAGGGATGATCGAGCACCTCCCCGTCGAAGCCCAATCGGTGGATCTGGTCATCTCCAACGGTGTGCTCAACCTCATGGTCGACAAACACGGGGCGTATCGCCAGGTAGAGCGCGCCCTCAAGCCCGGTGGACGCTTCCAGATCGCCGACATCTGCGTCGACAAGCCCGTCTCTGAGGGAGCGAAAAGAAACATCGACCTCTGGACCGGCTGAATTGCCGGTGCCCTGCCGTGTGCAGGGTGGGATGCAGTTATCACCGCCGCCGGGTTCGTCGACCTCGAGTTCGGACCTAGCGTCGACACCTACGCCGGAGCCAAAGGCGAGAAGAACGCCCGCCTGTTTGGAACTTGGGGGTACCCATTCCGAGCCCACAAACCCGGATAACCGACGAAACGCCAAGGTTGCGACTGCTCCCGCTTTGATGCCGTCTTTGTCAACCGGTGACTGGGGCTTCTCCCGGCGATACATCTATGTGAATGGGACTCTCGTCTGCACGTCCCAACAGCAGGAGTGGAGCAATACGCCCTCTCCCTTTGATTTCCATCGACTCGCGGGGCTGGAAGCGGTAGCGGTGCCGCAGCCGTTGATAGGCGCGGGGAGTCACTTGGATCGCACCGGGGATGCCGTGTTACTCCCTCCGACTCGCAGTATTGACCGTGTCGCCCCAAATGTCGTAGCTGAATTTCTTCTGTCCGATCACCCCCGCCACCACCGGTCCTATGTCGATTCCGATACGAAGGCGCAGTGAACCTCCAAAGGATGCGGGGTTTGACGCTACGAGCGCCTGCATGTCGAGCGCCATCTCGACCACCGCCTCGGCCGCATCCGGGCGCGGATCGGGCAGACCGCCCACCACTAAGTAGGCATCGCCAATAGTTTTGATCTTTTCCAAATGACGCCGCTCGGCTATCGCGTCGAACTCCGAGAAGAGCCGATCGAGAATCGCTACGACCCTCTCTGGTGAGAGCTTCTCTGACATGGGGGTGAAGTCGACCAGGTCGGCGAAGAGAACCGCCACGTCGTCAAAACGGTCAGCGAGAGGCCGTTCCCCGGCTTTCAACCGACGGGCGATCGACATGGGCAACACATTGAGGAGCAATCTCTCCGACTTGTCTCGTTCAGAGGCAAGGCCTCTCATGAAATAGCGAAGCAGGTAGTAGGCAACCGCCGACACTCCACCGATGTTCAACACGGAGAACATCACCTTGATCGTCTCCGGTATTTGGGCGGGAGTGAGGAATGGCTCAAGTACTCCGGAGACAACCGTCAACCCGAGATAACTCAGAAACCACGGCAAGGGACGAGGCGAGAGAATCAGGGCTCCAAGAGGGGAAATCAAAGCCCAGAGCATCACCCCGCTCGACGCCACAAAGCCCCCCAGACTCCATTGAAGAAAGATCGGCAGAAGGAGCATTAGGCCCAGTTGGCTGCTTCTAAAGAAGGCGAAACGCCCAGTTCGGGCGAGGACTACAAGGCTGCTAATCGAGATGACTTGATATCCCAACGGGATGGCCGCAGGAACATAAAGGCCGAGCAGAAAATAGGTCGCGACCCAGATGACTGCAAGAGCCGTGATCATGCTTGCGGTCAGGACCAGCGATGCCTTTCGAAGGCGCTCCTCCTCCCCATCATCTGGAAGCGTTCCGATTGTGACCAGGCGCATGGCCCAGGCGGGAAGACGCTCCAGCCAGGCACGCCGTGACCCCGAAACAATGACCTCTGGAAACCCTCCCGTAGCATTCAAGGGCAGGTCGGGGTCACTGAGCGGGCTCGTTCAACACGATTGGATGACCATCGGCAATCAGCGCCTGAAACCCGCCAATGAGGTCGGTGGCGCGGACAAGGCCCAATTCCTTGAGAGTGGCCGCCGCCAGACTTGAGCTGTAACCCTCCTTGCAAACGACGATCACCCGCTGGCACATGAGCCTTGAGCCACTGTCATCGAGTTCGCCATCTTCGGCACGCTGGCCCTTGGCCTCGGCTTATCTTGCTCACCGTCCGTCGCTTCCGACGCCGGCTTATGCTCCCGCCCGATCGGCGGCTCGTATTGCCGCGGTCGGCGGCGACACCTGGCTTCACTGAACCAACCGGCTTGGGCGCCGACAGTATCACGGCGCTGGGGCGAGCTCGCGCTCAGAACTTGCGATAATTACGGCCCCTCGGGCCGGCGAGCCGCAACCCCGAAACGAATACACTTCGGAGGGTGTTCGACTCACATTGAACGCCGCGGTTTGCCGGCCCGGCTAATAGACCAGGGCGCTGACGGCCTTGTTGAGCGCGTCGCCTGAGAGGTTCCGGGAGAGGGTGTAGGAGCGATTCTTTCGAGGTGGGATGAACCGGAGTGCGGCGAGGCCGCGAAAAACGACGGTGAACTTCATGAGGCGAACAATCCGAGGCCGTCATCGGGTCACCGCGTCGATCCGTCCCCGCTCGCCGATCAGGTCGTCAATCGGTGAACCCGTAAAGTACGCTCCCGGAGATCGACACCAACGCCATGAACAACATGCCCACTGCGCCGCCGAATAGGAAGGCCGACCGTAGTAGTTCGCCGCAGAATCATGAAGGGATCAGCTCATGTCGAATGATGGACGGCTATTGAGGAACCCAGGAGCCGGCGAGGAGCTCCGGTTCCTCGAGACCGCCAACGCCACCGGTGGCTCCCTTCTCGTTGCCGAGTTGACGATGATCCCTGGTGCGAAAGGTCCCGTGCCCCACGTCCACTCCAACCAAGAGGAGCGGTTCGAAATCCTCGAAGGCCGGGCGCGGTTCAAGGTGGGTCGAGAACGATTTGACCGCGGGTCAGGAGATACGGTGGTCGCGCCCCCAGGAGTGGGCCATGGATTCCGCAACCCTTTCGATGAGCAACTTCAAGTTCGTATAACCTGGACCCCCGCGGCCGACCTGGAACATTTCTTCGAGAACTTGTTCGGTCTCGCCGCCGACGGCAAGGTCAACGCACGAGGCGCCCCGAGCCTGCAACAGATCGCGCTAATCATCGAAGCCCATCCCGAATCACCAGGGCACCTAGTGGGAATCCCACTCTTCATACAGCGGCCGCTGCTCAAAACCATGGCCGCCCTGGGTCGGCGAGCCGGCCTGAAAGGCAGCTACCCCGAATACTGCTCGCACCTACCCCGATAGGAGTCTCAGCCGGCGCCCCGGTTCGGACCTCCTGGTTGGTTAGCGCTTTCCAGACCCGGACCGGGGCGCTCTTGGTCCGCGTTTGGTCCGCGAAGTGGGTCATTTGTGCAAGGTCTTCGCCTCACTCGAGGAGGCCCAGGCCGCTCTCGATGTCTGGATCGAGCACTACAACACCGAGCGCCCTCACCAGAGGATCGGGATGGTCCCTCCCCTGCGTCGCTTCGACCTTTCGGTGGCCGAGCCCTTCGAGCTGATCGAGGGAGAGACCGAGGGAGATGTAGAGGAACAGATTCTCGAACCGGGATTGGTGGCGGCGCCCAGGTGACCCGGCCGGTGGGGGAGGCGGGAAGATCAGCCTGGCCACCTTCAAGTATTACGTCGGGCGCTGGCTCGACGGGGAGGCCTGGAGGTGGCGATCTCGGCCGAGGGTCTGATCGAGGTCACCGATCGAGGAGTGCTGGTCGCCACCCACGTCCGCAAGCACCCAGTCGAAAGAGAGCCGAGGGTCTGGCGGCGTGAACCTCGCTCACGTCGAGTCAGACCGGAGACGGTGGGCAGGCCGGTGATCCGCAAGGTCGACGCCTCGGGTAACGTCTCCTTCGCCGCCTTCACTTACCGGGTCGGCCACCGCTTCCGTCGCCAGCAGGTGGAGGTGCGGATGACCGGCAACACCGTCGAGATCTCCCAGCAGGGGAGAGTGATCCGCACCCACCCCAACCGCCACGATCCCGACAAGGCCCACGGGGCCTTCGCCAACCCCGGAGGCAATGCCAACCGGATCAATGCCGCCAGTGGCGGACTCGCCGGGGGCTCTGATCCGCTGCATGTCCAGTCTGGACTGCTGCATGACGATGGAGGAGCCA
>JBPCQV010000047.1:0-14763 GCA_050997725.1 Acidimicrobiia bacterium | reverse complement strand
TTGGAGTCGCCACCTCTCCTTAACGGAGGAGCGACGCTTCGTTACGGCCAGCGCCGCTCAGCGCTCGGCCACCTCCAGAGTCCCAAAAGTTTTACCCAATGCGGACCACCTCCTTTCTCTGGTGACCTGATTCTGTCACGGATCTGGAGCAAATGAAGCGCATTTTCAGATTGGGAAGCCGTTCGATTCCATCCACTGGTCGTTGAACACCTTTGACAGATAGCCGCGGCCCGAGTCAGGGAGGATGACCACGACCAAACGGGTCTCGTCCTCGCTTGCGATTTGAACCGCTGCTGCGGCAGCCATCCCACACGATCCTCCCACCAGGACTCCCTCCTCGCGGGCGAGACGACGGGTCATCGCAAACGACTCGGTATCGGTCACCTTGATGAATCGATCGATGAGGGAGAGATCAACAGTGTCGGGATAGAAGTCTTCGCCTACTCCCTCGACTCGGTATTGGTGGATCGCTTCTGGGTTCGGGGCGGTGTAGATCGACCCTTCCGGGTCCGCCCCGACAACTAGCACCTCCGGGTTTTGCTCTTTGAGGTATTTGGAGGTTCCAGAAATAGTGCCGCCGGTCCCGACTCCGGCCACCAATGCTCTGATTTGTCCGTCCGTCTGTTTCCAGATCTCGGGACCGGTCGAGTGGTAGTGGGCGACAGGGTTGTAGGGATTTGCGTACTGATCGGGGTGGAAAGCCCCGGGAATCTCGCGGGCGAGCCTGCGGGCGACTCCGTAGTACGAATCGGGATGCTCGGGCAGGAGCTCGGTCGGGGTGATCAATACCTCGACTCCATATGCGCGCAGCAGGGCGATCTTCTCATTCGAGACCTTGTCGGGGACCGTGCAGATGACTCGGTAACCCCGAACGGCCCCGACCAAAGCGAGACCGACTCAGGTGTTGCCCGAGGTCGGCTCCACAATCGTGCCTCCGGGTTGGAGCCGTCCGTCGGCTTCGGCGTCGTCGATCATCGTCACCGCGATTCGTTCCTTGACCGAGCCGCCCGGATTGATCGATTCGAGCTTGGCGATGAGGTTCCCCGGCGGATGAAGGCGGCCGAGCCGCACGAGCGGCGTGTTGCCGATCAGCCCGAGAACGCTCTCGTGGATATCCATCGATCCATTCTTGCGTAACTTGGCGCTCCCCAAATTGGTCAAATTGGCCGGGGGTTTTTACGCCAGAATGGATCCGGTAGTGGTTAAGCGGTTCGCGCAGATTGTGTTGGGGTGGAATGTGCTCACCATCCTGCTCGGGGCCCTGGTCCGCGCCACTCATTCCGGGGCCGGGTGCGGCCGGTCCTGGCCGACCTGCAGCGGAGAGATCCTTCCCGAGCTGGCCGGGGCGCGGGCCGTCGAATATGTGCACCGCGTCGCCAGTGGGATCGCTCTGCTCGTGGTGCTCGGGCTCGTGGTGCTGGTTTGGCGCCGCACCACGCGGGGGGAGGCGATTCGGCGGGCAGCGGCCTGGGCGGGATTGGCGATCGTCGGGGAGGCTCTGATTGGGGCGGCCATCGTGTTCTACGAATGGGTTGACGCCGACAGCTCGATTGCCCGGGTGGTGGCGGTGCCGCTCCACCTAGTCAACACTTTTCTGCTGCTGGCGGCCCTAACACTGGTGGTTTGGTATGCGGCTGGTGGCCAGCGTCTGCATGGCCAAGGTCCGGTCCGGAGGTGGCTGGCGCTAGGCGCCTGGGGCCTGGTGGCGATCGCCGCTACGGGCGCCGTCACCGCCCTCGCCGACACGCTTTTTCCGAAGGATTCCTCGGGCTCGCTGGGACCGATTCACTTTCTTTCCGACCTTCGAGTCGTTCATCCCATTCTGGCGACGAGTGTGGTGGTATCGGCCGTCATCGCGTCGCGACGAGCCCGAACTCCGGCCCTGTGGCGTCAGTTGATGTACGTCATGCTGGGCCAGCTCCTTCTTGGCGTCGCCAACATCTGGCTGGGCACGCCGGTATGGCTCCAGCTCCTGCATCTCTTAGTCGCCGACGTGATCTGGGTTCTCTACGTCTGGTTCGCTGCTCAAGTGCTTTCGAGCATCCACGCCAGCTCGGTCACCGAGGAGGTCGGATTGAGGCAAACCATCCCCGAACATAGGTAGGCGAGGCCGCCTTCCGTCCCGGGGCGCCCGGCGAGCAGTGGGACTGCATCAGTCGTCCCATCGGCAGTTGCGAGCGCAACGTTGGGGCGAAAGCCTTGCCAGTAGAGCCTTTCCATCGCAGTGCGACCGGGGCCGACGATCGCCAACTCATGGGTGCCGGAGTGAATCGTGGCGAGCAGTGCCAGGCCATATCCGACCCCGCTCGGGAATCGATCGATCAGCGGGCTCACGGCCTTCAAGTTAGAAATGGCTAAGTCACGCATATCCTGTTCGCCCGTATAAAGCGAAAGTTGAAGCATGGCCTCGGCCGCGAGCGTGTGGCCGGAGGGAAGCGGATTGTCAAACAGATCGCGGGGTCGTTTGATGAGGTCATCGGTTTGCGAGCTGAACATGGCGCCGTCAGAGGCCCCAAACCTGGCGGGAATCTCTCGGATAAGACGTTCTCCCTCCCGATACCACTCGACATTCCCGGTGGCGGCGAAGAGGGCGAGCAGCGCCATCCCAAAGGCGCCGTAGTCCTCGAGGAACGCAAGCGTGTCGCCGCGGCGCCCTTTCGCCCAAGTTCGGAGCAGTCCGCCATCCGGCGCGCTCATCTCGTCGAGAACGAACCTCGCCGCCCCCGCCGCCGCTTCGAGATAGGAGGGCTCGGACAGTGCGGCGCCGGCTTCTGCCAGGGCCCGGATCGCCAGACCGTTCCAACCGGCGACCACCTTGTCATCCTGGCCGGGGCGAACCCGCTGGTTGCGGCGGGCCAGGAGGCGGACACGAACCGGGTCGAGCCTTGAGGGAGCGACATCGTCGGTCAACAGGAGGATGTTCTCGCCTTCGAAGTTTCCCGACTCGGTGACGCCGTAGGTTCTTGCGGCCCAAGCCGCATCTTCACCGGCGACCTCGACAAACTCGGCAAAGCTCCAGACGTAGAATTTCCCCTCTTCGCCTTCGCTGTCGGCGTCTTCGGCCGACATGAACCCACCGGCTTCGTGGCGCAGGTCGTTGAGGAGATAGCCGAGGGTCTTCCGAGCGACCCTCAAGAGGTCGGGGCGGTGGGTGTCGATCCCCACCCAGAGGTACAGCCGGGCGAGCTGGGCGTTGTCGTAAAGCATCTTCTCGAAATGAGGCACAACCCAGAGAGGGTCGACCGAGTAACGGGCGAATCCTCCGGCCAACTGATCGTGGATCCCACCACGGGCCATGGCGGTGAGCGTCTTCTCGAGCATCGAGGCGGCCTCGGGTTCGCGGAGGCGGAGGAGGAACTCGAGCAGGGGCTGCTGGGGGAACTTGGGAGCGCGGCCAAAACCACCGTTAGCCGAATCAAAGGTGGCGCCGATCGCGCGAAAAGCGGCCAAGAGGGTCTCTGAACTCGGAAGATCATCGGCCGGCGCCAACTCCGCGCTTAGGGCTTCACGAATCTGTTGAGCCTGTGCGGTCACGTCGCTCCTCTCATTCTTCCAGGCGTGCGAGATGGCCGCGATCACCCGTCGAAACGAAGGCATTCCGCCGCGCTCGTCCTTCGGAAAATACGTCCCGGCATAGAAAGGTTCACCGTCGGGTGTGAGCCAAACGGTCATCGGCCAACCCCCCTGACCAGTCATTGCCTGGACCGCCTCCATGTAGACCGAATCGACGTCGGGACGTTCCTCCCGGTCAACCTTGATGTTGACGAACTGTTGGTTCATCTCCCCTGCCGTCGTCTGGTCCTCGAACGACTCGTGGGCCATGACATGACACCAGTGACAGGCGCTGTACCCCACTGACAGCAGCACCGGCAAGTCGCGTTGACGAGCCTCGGCAAAAGCCTCCGACCCCCACTCGAACCAGTCGACTGGATTCTCGGCGTGCTGGAGGAGGTAGGGCGAGGTTGAAGCCGCCAGACGGTTCATTCGGCCAAAATAGCCCGACTAGGAGAGGAATGAACCAGACCGTTTTCCGGTTCTATTTATGTGCGTACGGCTCGATCTCTGGGCCGATTTGGGGGGTTCACAAAATGACCAGGCTGTGTCATAGTGGACTGTCCAGGAAGAGCGTGGCACCCCACCGCCCCGTTGGAGGATTCGAAGAAATATGACCACCGCTGAGTCGACCCGCGACCGCGCCCTTGAGAAGGCGCGTCGTGAGCGCCATCAATCCAAACTTACCGACGAAAGAGGACGTCTCACGACGGACCTCGTTTCGCAATACCTCACCGCCATCGGTGAGTACGACTTGCTCACCGCCGAACAAGAGGTGGAGCTTGCCCAGCGCATCGAGACTGGCGAAGAGGCAGGCGTTCGTCTCCAGCGTGGTGACTTCAAGGACAAGAAAGAAGATTTCGAGCTCCGCCGCAAGGAGCGCCAGGGACGAGAGGCCAAGGACGCCTTCCTAACGGCCAACCTCCGGTTGGTCGTAGCTAACGCTCGGCGTTACGCCAATACCTCGGGTATCGACTTTCTCGACCTGATCCAGGAAGGAAACCTGGGTTTGATCCGAGCCGTCGAGAAGTTCGACTGGCGCAAGGGGTTCAAGTTCAGCACCTATGCCACGTGGTGGATTCGGCAGGCAATCACCCGCGCCATCGCCGACGAGTCGCGGACGGTGCGAATCCCGGTCCATCTTCACGACACCTTGGCGGTTGTGCGGCCTGCCCAGGCGAGCTTGAAGGTGGGGTTGGGTCGCGACCCAAGGCCGGAGGAGATTGCCGAAGAGGCGGGCGTAACCGTCGACAAGGTTGAGCTGGCACTGGGTGTGGCCGACACGGTGTCGCTCGAACAGCCCGTTGGTGAGGACGGGGCCCAGCTCGGAGATTTCATCGAAGACGAGGATGCGGCCGACCCGGTGCAGATGACCGAGGAGATGGACGTGGCCGACTCGCTACGTCGCTCCATCGAGCGTTTGCCGCTGCGCGAAGGACGAATCCTCGCCTTGCGCTATGGCTTTTATGACGGCGTGCCCCGCACCCTCGAAGAGATCGGCGAGGAGTTCAACCTCACGCGCGAGCGGATTCGCCAGCTCGAGAAGCTGGCGTTGTGTCGGCTGCGCCATCCCTCTTTCGGAATCAGGGAACAAGATCTGATCTGACGACCTTGGCCTCCACGAATTAGCGGCCCCAAGGGGCCGCTAATTCGTTTACCGTCAGCGGATGTTGTTGCGTGATTTGGTGGGGACTTCGGCCCGGGTTTGCGGTCCCGACACCACACTGCGCGAAGCCGCGGCCGAGATGGCGTCCCGCGGGCATGGTTCATTGGGCGTCGTCGACGGACGGGAGTTGTTGGGCCTTGTCACCGAACGCGATCTCGTCAACGCGCTGGGCCGCGGAGCAAATGTCGACGAGGTAGCCGTTTCGTCGGTGATGAGCCGCGACCCCGACGTCTTCTCGCCGGACTTCGATATCCGCGAAGCGGCCGAGTGGCTGGCGGAGTCGGCCTACCGCCACCTGCCCGTGGTCGAAAACGGGGAACTCCTCGGCATCGTCTCCGTACGGGACATCCTCATCGCGATGGTGGAACCACAAACCTAAGGCGATTGTGGTGCCTCTACCACCACCCAAACCTAAGGTTCGCGTGGTGGTAGGGCCACCAAAATCGCCTAAGGAATCGGAACCCAGACCAGCTTGAGTTCGGTCACCTTCACATCCACCTTCTCCAGCGGGATCGAGACTTCCTCGATCATTGCGGCTTTGTCATCCATCTCGATTCGGATCGTCTCGATCTCCTCGGCGAGATCCTGTTCGACTGCCTCGAGGTCAGCGAGTTTGTCGGCCACGGCCTCAGCCGCACTGTCGCGCCGGGCTTCGGTGCGTTTGGTTTGGGATCGGCGATTAGCGGCTTTGGTGATCGTGGCCGACCGGCGCCCGCCCAGCAACGCCCCGAGTAGATCGCCCGCCCCGGACATGACTTCCTGCTGCCGGCGGGCGGAGACGTCGCCTTCGAGGTCGGCGGCTTTGCGCTGGGCCGTCGCCACATGGTCTTTCACGCGATCGATCCGAGTGTCGAATTTCTGCTTCAACGCGGCGATGGCGTCGGCGGTGGCCTGCTCGGCAGCGCCAATTACTCGTGAGCGGAAGTCAGATTCCAGCTCACCGACTCGCGAATAGATCTTGAACCCAGGGTTCTTCCAGATTCGAATCGACCGTCGGGCTACGAGATAACCGACGAGGTCGCCTTCGAATTTCTTCCATGTCGAAGCCTTATCGAGAGCCACCATTGGTGGCACGTAGGCGGAGTTGGCTGGCTGATCCGGCACGAAGTCGCGGGGATCGTGATCGACCGGAATCACATTCTCCGACGTGAGAACCGCCCCAGGGTCGGTGAGCACCGCCTCGTAAGTCTCGCTGTGTTGTGTCCCCGAAGCCGCCTCGTCGTAGAGGAGGTTGACGGTCGCAGCGACCATTGGCACAAGTCGGGTGGAGGAATGATCGGCACCAACCTGACCTGCCCAGGTGGCTGCATTGTCGAGATAGGTCGTTGACACTCCCATCGCGTTAAGCGGGGCCACAGCCAGCGTTTCGCCGCTTGGGGGAGCGACTGGCGAAGGAACCTCGAGCGGCGTTGTGGCATCCCCGGAAAGCTCTGCCACCTGCTGCTTGCTCAGAGGTCCGGCTAGGTATGACATCGCCCACCGGCTCGTGATCAGCTCCGGCTCATTGCCCCGCGTCGTATGGAGCACGAATTGGCGCTTGCCCAACGCAGAAATCCGCCTGTCGAGGGCTGCTACGTCCACGCCGCCGCTGGCACTCTGCAACGCCTCGAGGATCCGGGCCTTGTCGCGTTCGGTTTGGAGCCGGCCGATCAACCAGGTGCCGGCGTTGGACATGATCTTGTAGTCGAAGTCCATCGGGTTCTGGGTGGCCAGCACTAAGCCGTAGCCGAACGCGCGCGCTTGTTTGAAGAGGGTGAGGATCGGCTTCTTCGAGGGCGGTTCCGCCGTCGGTGGGCAAAAGCCGGCGATCTCGTCCATATAAAGCAGCACCCGCAAGTCGGAGGAACCCTGCTGAGAGCGCATGTGCGTTACGAGCTTTGACAGGAGCAGCGTGACAAAGAACTGCCGCTCGGGCTCGGACAGATGCGCGAGGTAGAAAATGGGCGCTGAGACCCGTTCGCCGTCGAATACGAGCTTTTGGATGTCAAGGGCGACGCCTTCTCTCCAAGCTGCGAACGAAGGCGAGGCCACGAGACCGTTAAGCCGCATCGCCAAGGCGTTGCGATCCTTGGGCGGGAAGAACGCGTCAAGCTCGAAGACGCCCAGCCTCCGGAAAGGCGGTTTTTGAACCTGGCCGATCAGCGCCGCCAGATCCAGGTTCTGTCCTGCTACCCAGGCGGTTTCGATGATGTTGGCGAGGAGGATGTGCTCAGGTCCCGAGATGGGATCCGAATTAATTCCGGCCAGGACCAGCAGCGAAGAAACGTAGTTCTCGATCTCGTCGCGAATCGACTCGGTGTCAGCTCCTGGCGGAGCCTCCAGGCTGCCGAGAACATTCAGGGGCACTCCCGCCGTTGATCCTGGGGTGTAGATGGTGAACCGCGTCGCGTCTTTGAGCTGCTGCATTCGTTCCGGGCTTACCTGCCATGAGACGAGACCGTCGCGCCATTCGCCGGCGATGCGGGCGGCGAGATCGTCGGTCGTGAGTCGTTCCCGCCGGGCGACTCCTTCGTCGACCCACGGCTCAAAGCTGGCGGGCAACAAGTCAGGGAAGTTCAGAAGGAGATTGGTCATATCACCTTTGGGATCGATGACCAGACAGGGGATGCCATCGAGGAGCGCCTCTTCCAGCAGGCAGACTCCGAGGCCGGTCTTGCCCGACCCGGTCATGCCGACGATCACTCCGTGGGTGGTGAGGTCGGCAGCCTCGTAGTGAACGGGGTCGCCTCGTTCTCCGTCGGACCCAAGTTTGGCGCCGAGATAGAAGTTGGCAGGGGAGTCAATCGTCATGCGCCCGAATCTAATTCGGTCCGGGCAGCCACCCCTGATCGATAAACTTCGGCAATCCCATGACAGCTCGTCGACCGCCCGCGTCCCCATTTGAGGTTTTGCGCCGGGGAGTGCAATTGATTGCCAGATTTGTCCGCTGGCGTCCACGTCCGTTCATCCGTGCAGTCTTCGGTGCGGCGATGTACGCCTCGGCGATCATCCTCTCGGCGGTCGTCGTCGGGCGGATCACAGATGAGCTGATCATTCCCGTTCTCGATCAGGGCGAACCCATCGGCGGCCGCTTGCTGCCTGCCCTCCTCATCATCCTCGCGATCTCCCTCTGGAAGGTGATCGGCATCATCTTGCGGAGATTCGGCGCGTCCTGGCTGCAGATGAACTCGCAGGCCGACATTCGTCTACGACTGATCAAACATCAGCTCCAACTCAAGCTCGGGTGGATCTCCCGCCGCACAACCGGCGATCTCCTGGCCGTTACCGATTCCGACGCCAGTCGCGCGATCTGGATCCTCGGTCCGGTTCCCTACGGGACCGGCGTCTCCCTGCTGCTGGTCGGGACGATGGTGATGATCTTTGCGATCGACTTTTGGCTTGGCCTTCTGACCGTGGCCGCGGTCTTTGCCATCGTCTACACCGAAACCATCGGCAGTTGGCGCGCCTTCTCGGGCTTCGAGAACGTCCAAATGCTGCGGGGGCAGGTGAGTGACGTCGCGCACGAGAGCTTCGACGGAGCCTTGACCGTCAAGGCCCTGGGTCGGGAGGCGCACGAAACCAATCGCTTCGATCGGGTATCGGGAAACCTCCAGGAGGAACTGATCACATTGGGGAGGAAGTTCGCTTTCTATCGGACTGTCGCCGACACGATTCCCCAATTGGCAACGATCCTTCTCGTGGTCCTCGGCGCGGTTCGGCTAAGCAGCGGCGCGATCACGACGGGACAGATGATCAGCGTTGCCTATCTCTTCTCCCTCTCGGCGGTGCCCGTTCGCCTGGTGGGTTATGTCATCTGGGAAATGGCGTCGAGCCTGGCAGGCTGGGAGCGGGTCGAAGATGTGCTGGTGGCCGACGACTTCGTTAAGTACGGAGAGCTCACTGCCTCGAGTGCAGGGTCCGGGGCAAACGTCGTGGGCGACGAGCTTGCCTTCTCCTACGGAGGAGACGTGCCAGTCCTGCGGGGCGTCGACCTCGAAGCTCCCAACGGAAGCACGGTCGCGGTCGTGGGCGCCACCGGATCAGGTAAGTCAACTTTACTCCTCCTGTTGGCCCGGCTCTGGGATCCCGAGACTGGGAGCATCACTCTCGACGGTCGCGACCTCCGCCACTTTGCGCCAAGTCAATTGCCGCGAGAGGTTGCCTATGTGGCGCAGAACGCCTTTCTGTTCGACGACACGGTCAACGGCAACATCACCCTCGGCAGCGCTTTGCCTCAATCGGAGATCGAGGAAGCGGCCCGGCTGGCCGGCGCCCACGAGTTCATCAGCGCTTTGCCCAAAGGCTATGAGTCACAGCTCGGCGAGCGAGGCACCAGCCTGTCGGGCGGTCAGCAGCAACGCATTGCGCTGGCCCGGGCCCTCGCCCGCAAGCCGCGTGTGCTGCTGCTCGACGACGCCACCTCCGCTGTTGATCCGTCGCTCGAAGCCGAAATCCTGGGCACGCTCACGCGCGCCGACCTGCCGGCCACGGTGATCATCGTCGCCTATCGACGGGCGTCGATCATGCTCGCCGACTGCGTTGTCTTCGTTGAGAACGGGGAGGTTGTCGCCCAGGGAACGCATGAAGAGTTGATCAGCACCACCCCTGGCTATGCGCGGATCTTGCGGGCATACGAAGAGGACATGGAGCGGAGAACTGCATGACCATCGAGGCGCAAATTGTCGACGAGGAAGAAGAGGTCGTCGGTGAGCCAATCTCGACTTCCCGGGCGCTACGTCGAGCGCTCGTCGAAGCCCCCACGCTCAGGCGCGGTTTGTTCGCGACGCTCGGTCTCTCGGTGGTGGGGACGATTGGTCAACTCGTCGTTCCTGTCGTCGTGCAGCAGATAACCGATCGCGAGCTCCTGAGCGAGGCCGGACCCCGCATCCCAGTCGTGTTGTGGCAAGGCGGCGTCGCGGTCGCCGTCTTGATCTTGACGGCGACCTTCACCCGAGCCGCGGTCTTTCGTCTCACCCGGCTCACGGCCGGGGGATTACGGGAATTGCGAGTAAAGCTCTTCTCCCACCTGCATCAACTTTCGATTCTGCACGTGCAGGCCGAACGGCGGGGGGCGTTGGTTTCTCGGGTCACGAGCGACATCTACACGATTCAGGACTTCATGGAGTGGGGTGGAGTTGGCATGCTCATCGGCTCGGCCCAGGTGGTGCTTGCGCTAGCTGTGATGTTCTTCTATCGATGGCAGCTGGCGTTGCTGGTGTTGGTTGGAATCATCGCTTACATCTGGATGCTGCTTTTCTTCCAGCAGGTGCTGCAACGGGCGCAGGATCAGGTGCGAGAGAAAGTGGCCGACTCGCTCTCCATCATTGGCGAAACCATCACCGGCCTGCCAATCATCAGGTCGCACGGAGTCGAGGAAACCGCCGTCGGCAAGGTCCACCATTTCCTCCAGGTGCAGGTGGCCGCCGAGCACAAAGCCAACCGACTCTCGGCGATCCTGTTCTCGTCTGCTGAGCTGTTCGCGGCAGGAATCACTGCCATGGTGATTGGCGCTGGGATCCTGTTGGGCGCGGCTGAAGGAACCTCGGCGGGCGTGTTGCTCGCCTTTCTCTTCCTCGTAAACCTGATGATCGACCCCGTCCAGGTCCTGGTCGAATCAGTCGACCAAGCGCAGCGCGCCGCGGCTGGGGTCAGGAGAGTGCTGCGCGTCCTCGATACGCCGATTGACATTCCCGATCCGATCAACGGTGTCGATCTCCCGCCGGGGCCGCTCGGGCTCACGATGGAGAATGTCAGTTACCGCTACCCGTTGGGACCAGTCGTCCTCTCGGAGAGCAACGTCGAGATTCCTTCTGGACGGCGAGTCGCAATCGTCGGCCAAACCGGGTCGGGAAAGACCACGTTTGCGAAGCTCGCAACCCGGCTGATTGAAAGCGACCAAGGCGTCGTGTCGATCGGCGGCATTCCGCTTTCGGCTGTCAATTTCTCGTCCTTGCGCTCGCGGGTGGCCTACGTCCCACAGGAAGGGTTCCTGTTCAATGCAACGGTGGCGGAGAACATTCGCTACGGCGCCCCGGCGGCGACCGACGGGGAGATAGCCGGCGCCGTAGAGCAACTCGGTCTCAGCGTCTGGGTTGGGCGGCTCCCGGATGGTCTCCAAACCCGGGTGGGCGAGCGCGGCTCCAACCTTTCAGCAGGGGAGAGACAGTTGGTTGCTTTGATCCGCGCCTGGATCTCGGCGCCCGATCTTCTGGTGCTTGACGAGGCCACTTCCGCGGTCGATCCCTATCTCGAGGTTTCCTTGCGACGGGCAATCGAGCTCCTCACCGTCGGACGGACCTCGATCACCGTGGCCCATCGACTCTCAACCGCGGAGGCCTCCGATGAGGTCCTTGTTTTCGACGACGGACGCCTGGTTGAGAGGGGAACCCATGCAGACTTGGTCGCTCGCCGAGGTGTGTACTCCCAGCTCTACGCCGACTGGAACCGCGGGGTCAAGAGCGCCTAGGTTGCCACGCTGCGAGAAATCGCCCCCATCCCGGCTTGGCCTGCTCCCCCTTCCGGGAGGGAGAAACGCCGAGATGTGACTCCGACGCGCGGGAGGCACTCGCACCGATCCGTAATTTGTTACTACGTCCGTGCTCGACGTAATTCGTTACTACATCCGTGGATTCCGCGGCTGTAGTGCCGAATTTGCTTGGAGCCACGGATGTGCTGCCGAATTTGGAATCACCTGGTGTGCGGCGGGTTCCGAACCAGTTGAACCCGGGCGCCCGCTCGTTAATTCGGCAGGTGGGGAACGCCGTTTAGCTAATTCGGCACCAGCGATCCGGTTTCCGGTGCGGTGGTACCGAATAACGTTTTAGGCGTTCCTCACCTGCCGAATTTGGCTGCGAGGAAGTACCGCCGCCAGACCTGCAGGCTTATTTGTCGTCAGAGCACAAATCATGCCGTGCGGAGTTCGCGGCCAGTCAGGCCAAAGGTAAAACGACACTTCCCCCGGGGGGAGAAAGCGCGAACGTCAGCTCATTCGGGAGGTCGAGCGTGCGGCTGACCGTACACAGGCGATCACGCGATTGTTCAACCGCCCTCGGTAGAACAGCACGGGCGGCATCACCCTCGGGACCCTCAGGAAAAGTGATCGTGAAATCGAGGGCGAGATTGACCATGCGGTTCCCGTGCTCGTCGCGGATCTTGTCGCCTTTGGCTGTGACGGAAAAGCTCAGAGGCTCGGTCCGCTTGTTGGTGATGTGGTCGACATCGGCGGCTGCGCAGCTAGCCATCGCCGCCAGCAGCAACTCCACCGCTGAGAAGGCGCCGTCACCGATCTCAATCGAAACGCCCTTGACGTTCGTCGCTCGGTACCGCGCAAATCCGATGCGCTCGACGGAGACGGTCCGCAGCGTTTCTTGGCTCATGCCTTGCCTTTCTCGAGGTCTCGCCCAAAGCGGTCGAAGTCGGGGAGCTTGATTCCGCGCTCGGAGACGAGCTGGTCGACGTTCGTCACCGCACCACTGAGATCGAAGGGAGTCGCGTCGGCCCATGGGTCCGCCGCAAGTTCGAAGGATCTGAGGTCGAATCCATCGGGATCCGTGGCGGGAAGATCCTTCCAATCGATCGGAGTGGCGATCGGAGCTTGCGCCAAGGGTCGCAACGAGTAAGGGGCGACGCCGGTCGCGCCGAAGTGATTCCGCATCCAATCGACAAAGACCCGACCCTTCCGTTCCTTCTTCAGAAATTCGACGGTCATTTTCTCAGGCTGCGCGGTAGCCAGCATCACCCCCAGAGCCTGAGAAAAACGGCCGATTTGGTCAAAAGACACCGTGGGGGCGAGTGGGGTCACGACGTGAAATCCTTTGGAGCCGGAGGCCATCAACCACGACGGCACCGACAGCGAATCAAGAAGGTCCCCAGTAGCACGAGCTGCGAGGCGGGCGCCTTCGATGTCACCCTCGGCCGGGTCGAGGTCGAACACCAACCGATCCGGGTGCTCCAAGTCAGTGGTGCGGAAGCCCGGGATATGAAAGGTGATCGTGTTTTGGTTGGCTAGGTAGAGCAGGCCTTCGAGGTCATGGATCACCGGCGCGTCGACAGTTCCGCCCTGCTTTGGCAACTCGAAGTGGTCAATGAAAGGTGGGAATCCCTTGCCGGCGTTCTTCTGCATGAATCCCTGCTTGGCAATGCCTTGCGGGTACCTCTGCAACGTCAGCGGTCGGTCAACGAGATGCGGAAGGAGGCGCGACGAGACCGACTCGTAGTAGTCAACCACCTCGCCCTTTGTCACCCCGCGCTCGGGGAAGAGGACCTTCTCGGGGTGTGATACGGAGGTCAGAAGTCAGATTCTTCCACCTACCATTCCCAACAGTGAGTACCGCGAACGACTCCCCCTCCGATTTCGGGTCGAACGCCTGGATCCTCGAGGAGATGCAAGAGCGCTGGCTCGACGACCCGCTCTCGGTGAGCGAAACCTGGAGGTCCTATTTTAACGGTGACAGCCCCGCTGTTGCCGAGCCGGCTCCTGCGCCACCACCGGCTCCGTCGATCGCCCCACCCCAACCGGAGGCGCCGACCAAAATCGAAGCCAAGACGGAAGCACCCCGGGACGCGACTGTGTTGCGAGGGCCGGCGGCTGTGGTGGTGAAACGCATGGAGGCGAGTCTCGACATTCCCACCGCTACCTCGGTGCGAACGGTGCCCGCCAAGCTGCTCGAGGTCAATCGCTTAATCCTCAACAACCAGCTCAAGCGACTGACCCAGGGCGGGAAGGTGAGCTTCACCCATCTCATCGGCTATGCCATCGCCCGCGCCTTCAAGGAGCTGCCGCACCTCAACGTTGCCTTCGCCGCGATCGACGGCAAGCCCCACGTCGTTCGCTATCCCCACGTCAATCTCGGGCTGGCGATCGACCTCGAGCGCAAAGACGGATCCCGCGGACTTGTCGTCCCCAACATCAAGGAAGCCGACACCCTCGACTTTCGCGGCTTCTGGCAGAGGTACGAAGAGCTCGTCAACAAGGCGCGTAGCAATCGCCTGAACCCGGACGAATTCGCCGGCACCACCGTCACCCTCACCAACCCGGGCACAATCGGCACTTCCCAAAGCGTGCCTCGATTGATGCCTGACCAAGGGGTGATCGTGGGGGTGGGAGCTATCCAATACCCGCCCGAATATCAAGGCGCCGATGCCGCCTTCCTCGCCGCGCAAGGGATGGGCCGCATCGTGACCATCACCTCGACCTATGATCATCGGGTCATCCAGGGCGCGCAGTCGGGAGAGCTGCTGGCTCGCATCCACGAGCTCCTGTTGGGTGAGGATGATTTCTACGACGAAGTGTTCGCGTCGCTCGGCATCCCCTACACCCCGGCCCGATGGGCAGTCGATGACAACCCACCCGTCGGCAGCCCGCGCTGGGCCGAGAAGCAGGCCAATGTGTTTCGGCTCATCAACGCGTTTCGGGTGAGGGGCCACCTGATCGCCGATCTCGACCCTCTGCGACAGAAGGCGCCGACGTTGTACGCCGAGCTCGATCCTCTTTTCTACGGCCTCACGATCTGGGACCTCGATCGCCAGTTCGCCACCGGTGGCATGAACGGCACCCAGCTCATGAC
>JBPCQV010000043.1:0-5562 GCA_050997725.1 Acidimicrobiia bacterium | reverse complement strand
GCCGTAGTCCTCTCGGCCAAACTCTCAAGGCTCACGCAATGGAACGAGGAGCGGGTCAAGGCAGCTTCGCTCTACGACCAGATGATCGGTGATCGGGCCAAGCTGCCGATGACCCTGCCGGGCAACGATCACGTCTTTCATCTCTATGTGATCGAGGTCGACGAGCGCGACGCTGTTATGGCGGAGATGCAACAAGCCGGGATCGGGGTGGGAGTCCATTACCCGGTGCCGATTCACCTGCAAGGGGCTCTCAGCGACCTTGGTCACAAGGTGGGGGACTTCCCCCACACCGAGCGAGCCGCCCAGCGAATGCTCTCGCTGCCGATGTTCCCCGGCATCACCGAATCCGAGCAGGAGCAAGTCGTAGCCGGGCTTTTCAAAGCCATTCAATAACCGATTGCCAGGACTCCGAGGGACGGATCATCGGTCACATAGCGGCTCCAGGTTCCAGTTCGGTGGGTCCGCCGTTCTCTCCCCTGGCGGAAGCCGGGGGAGTACCCGAGCGCAGCGAGGGGGAGGGGGCGCTGTCGCGGGCCCTAGTTTTGGGTTCGATTCCGAGCGTTGCCACGGGGCCCCCTCGTCCGCCTCCTGCGTCGGCGGCCACTCCCCCAGCTTCCGCTGGGGGAGAGGGGATCTCCCCGGGAAGAACAAGGCGCGGGCTCGGATAAGGCATCCTTTGAGGCAGCGGTTGGTTGATCCCTAACCTTGTCGGGTGATCCGCCCTCCAACCGGTGAAGTCCCCGACGCCCCGGGTGCGTACATGTTCAAAGACGTCCACGGGCGGGTGATTTACGTCGGCAAGGCCCTGTCGATCCGCAAACGGACGTCCAACTACTTCGCCCGCGAGCTGGGGGAACGGACCCGAGCCATGGTGGAGTCGGCCGACTCCCTCGAGTGGATCGTGACCGACTCCGAGGTGGCGGCGCTCATGCTCGAGTTCTCGCTGATCAAGACCCATCGGCCTCGGTTCAACATCCGCCTGGTCGACGACAAGTCCTATCCCTATTTGGCGATCACTCGCTCCGACGAGTGGCCGCGGGCGCGAGTTATGCGAGGCGCTAAGCGCAAAGGGGTCGAGTACTTCGGTCCGTTTGCCCATGCGTATGCGATCCGGTCGACCCTCGATCTTCTGCTCCGCACCTTTCCGATCAGGACGTGCACCGATGCCCTTTTCAAACGGCAACGGGCGCAGGGCCGGCCCTGTCTGCTCTTTCACATCGAGAAATGCACCGGCCCTTGTGTGGCGGAGGTGACGCACGAGGTCTACGACGAGCTGGTCGACGGGTTAGCCGCCTTCCTCCGCGGCAATACCGAACAGGTAACAAGGCAGATCCGCCAGAAGATGCTCGATGCTTCCGGGAGCCAGGAATACGAGATGGCGGCTCGTTATCGCGACCGGCTCCGTGATGTCGAGCGCGCCTCCGAGCGCCAGGAGGTTGTCACCGACCGTCGGGAGAACCTCGATGTGATCGCCACCTATGGCGACGACCTTGAGACGTCGGTGCAGGTGCTCTATATCCGCTCGGGCCGGGTGGTGGGACGGCTGGGCTCGATCATCGACCGGGTCGAGGACGTCAGCGAAGGCGGTTTGGTGGCCAGTCTGTTGCGAGAGCTCTACGGCGACGAGCAACCGCCCCGCGAAGTCTTTGTGGCGACCATGCCCGATGACGCCGAGGTTTGGGAGGCGTGGCTGGGGGAGCGGCGGGGAGGGCGGGTGTCGTTGCGGGTGCCGCAACGGGGATCGAAACGGCGGCTCATGGAGACAGCCACCACCAACGCTCGCGAGGCTTTCGCCCGCCATCGACTGCGGCGGCAGTCGGACCACAACGCTCGGGCCAAGGCGCTGCGGAGCTTGCAGGAGACGCTCGATCTGCCGGAGGCCCCGCTGCGCATCGAAGCGTTTGACGTTTCCACCCTGCAAGGCACCAACACGTTCGCCTCGATGGTGGTTCTGGAAGATGGCCTGCCCAAACGCTCGGAGTATCGGCGGTTCCGGATCAAGACGGTGGAGGGACAAGACGACTTTGCCGCGATGGAGGAGACCGTGCGGCGTCGGTTCACGGCCTATCTGCGCGAGCAGCGGAAGACCCCGGCCGAGCAAGGCAAATTCAGCTACCCGCCGTCGCTGGTGCTGGTCGATGGCGGTCCTGGCCAACTAGGGCGAGCGTCGAAGGTGTTGGCCGAGCTTGACCTTCAGATCCCCGTCGCCGGCCTGGCGAAACGGATGGAGGAGGTCTATCTGCCGGGCCAACCAGAGCCGATCCGCATCCCCCGGGACGAGGAGGCGCTGTATCTGCTGCAAACGGTGAGGGACGAGGCTCATCGGTTTGCCATCACCTATCACCGCAACTTGCGCTCGAAGCGAATGATCGATTCCTCCCTCGATACGGTGGAAGGGATCGGCCCAACCCGCAAGAAGGCGCTCCTGAAGAGGTTTGGGTCGCTCAAGCAAATCCGCGCCGCCTCCCGAGAAGAACTGAAAGAGGTGCTCCCGGAAGCAGTGGCCGCCGAGCTGTACTCTTCGCTGCGGAGTTGACATAGCCGACCACGACGACTCCTCCCACAGCCAGCCTCGACCCGAGGTCCTGGTGATATCGGGCATGTCCGGGGCGGGCCGCTCGTCGGCCGCCAAGGTGCTCGAGGATCTCGGCTATTCGGTCATCGACAACCTCCCCCCACAGCTGATCGCTCGCGCGATCGCGCATCACAGGGTGCCGGAGCAGCGCCGGCGGCTGGCGGTGGTGATCGATAGCCGGTTGGGGGAAACGTTGGAGCCGTTGCTAATGGCCCTCAACGAGCTCGAACGACAGGGAATTCACACCCGAGTGCTCTTCCTTGACGCCGAAGATGCCAACCTGGTCCAACGGTACGAAGAGAATCGCCGGCCCCACCCGTTGCGCCGGGGAAGTCTGATCGAGGCCATTAGCGCCGAACGCGTGATGCTCTCGGAGCTGAAGGAATCGGCCGATGTCGTACTCGACACGACCGATCTCAACGTTCATCAGTTCCGACGCCAGCTCGAAGGGCTCTTCGCCGAGTCGACCGCGCCGCGCCCGATGCGGGTGACCGTTACCTCCTTCGGCTACAAACATGGGCTGCCGCGGGACGCTGACCTGGTGTTCGACGTCCGCTTCCTCCCCAACCCCCACTGGGTGAATGAGCTGCGTCCGTTACGCGGCACGGACACGCCGGTGCACGACTACGTCATGTCCTTCTCCGAGGCGACCGAGTTCCTCGCCAAGCTGAAGGACCTGTTGTCCTTTTTGATCCCCCATTACGAAGCCGAGGGCAAGAGCTATCTCGCCATCGGGATCGGCTGCACCGGCGGGCATCACCGTTCCGTGGCCTTGGCGGAAGAGATCAGCCACTGGCTCGAAGAGCAAGGGATCGCCACCGGGGTCCGCCATCGGGACCTCGACACATGACGGTTGTGGCCACCATGCCCCAGCGCGAGATGATCGACACCGGGCTGGCCGGTTCCAAGGTGGTAGCTCTCGGCGGCGGCCACGGGTTGGCGGTCACCTTGAAGGCGGTGCAAGCCTATGCCTCCGAGATCACTGCCATCGTCGCTGTTGCCGACGATGGGGGCTCGTCGGGGCGGCTCACGAGCGGTTTGGGGGTGCCACCCCCCGGAGATATCCGACGATGCCTGCTGGCGCTCGCCCCGGAAGGCACGATTTGGGCCGACCTGTTTGCGCATCGTTTCAGCGGGGGCGACATCGAGGACCATTCGCTCGGCAACCTCCTCCTGGCCGCCCTGACCGAAATCACCGGCGACTTCGCCACCGCTGTCGATGTCGCCGGCCGCATCCTCGACATCGTTGGCCGAGTGGTGCCGGCAGCGAACGAACCGGCGGTCTTGCGGGCCGTGGCCGATGGCCAGGAGGTCCTCGGCCAAGCCGCAATCACCAAGACGCGGAACATCGAGACGATGTCAATCGGCCCCGAAGACCTCACCCCCAACTCCAAAGCGATCGAGGCCATCAAAGCTGCCGACCAATTGATCTTGGGCCCCGGCAGCCTCTACACCTCTTTAATCGCGGTGCTTCTCGTGCCCAGCATTGCCGAGGCGTGGCAGGAGTCGATGGCCCGGAAGTACTTCATCCTCAACCTCATCGACCAGGACGGAGAGACGTTGGGGATGAGCGGCGCCGACCACGTCCGGGTGCTGGCCTCGCTGGCCGGGGTCGGTGGACCCGGCATGATCGTCGCCCACAAGGGCGAACTCGACGTTCCCCCCGATCACGCGTTGGTCACGATCGAGCCGGGCGACGCTTTGGTCTGGGGATGGGACGTAGTCACCGACAAACTGGCTTCTGCCAGCGCTGACTGGCCCGAGCATGATCCGGTGGCTCTCACCCGGATGCTGCACCGGCCCTCCTAGAAACTAAGGTCGAACGCCGATGCCTGCCTTTCTCACGATCGATGATCTCGAGCTGGCTGGCCGCCGAGTTTTGTTGAGATCGGATCTCAACGTACCCATGGAGGACGGTGAGATCACCGACGACTTTCGCCTCGAGGCCGCGCTCGGGACCATCCAAACCCTGCGCGAGAAACGGGCGAAGGTGATCGTTTGCTCGCATCTGGGCCGTCCCAAAGCTCGAGAGGCGGAGTTCTCGTTGGCGCCCGTCACCAGGCGGCTGTCCGAGCTGGGTGGATTTGGCGCTCGGCAGGCGCCGGATGTGGTCGGCCCCGGGGTGGAACGAATCGTCTCCGACATGGTGGCGGGCGACGTGGTGGTGTTGGAGAACACTCGTTTTGAGCCGGGGGAGACGAAGAACGACCCGAACCTCGCGTTTGCCTTGTCGCAACTGGCGGACCTTTTCGTCGAGGACGCCTTCGGCTCAGTGCATCGTGCCCACGCTTCGACGGTGGGCGTCGCCGAGCGCATCCGCTCAGCAGCAGGCCCGTTACTCGTCAAAGAAGTAAAAGCTCTCGGACGTCTGCTCGAAACGCCCGCGCGGCCCTACGTCGTGGTGCTGGGTGGCGCCAAGGTTTCCGACAAGCTGGGGGTGATCGAGAACCTGCTGCCCAGGGTGGATTCGATGGTGATCGGGGGAGGGATGTGCTTCACGTTGCTGAAGGCGCAGGGAGTGTCGGTGGGCAAGTCGATGGTCGAGGACGACCAGGTCGACGCGGTCAGGGCGCTGTTGGACGGACCCGACGGCGGGAAGATTGCATTACCCACCGACCTTGTGGCCGCGGCGGCTTTTGCCGAAGACGCCGAACATCGAATCGTGCCGGTCGACGACATTCCCGACGGCTGGCTCGGCCTCGACATCGGCCCCGCCACCTCGCAGAGTTTTGGCGAGGTGATCAAGGGCGCAGCTTCGGTTTTCTGGAATGGCCCGATGGGCGTCTTCGAATGGGAGCCGTTCCGGGGCGGGACCGAGAAGGTCGGTCAGGCGCTGGCGGCCTGCAACGGTTACACGGTGGTGGGGGGAGGAGATTCAGCCGCGGCGCTCGCGCTATTGGGGCTCGACGACCAAGTGTCCCATCTGTCGACGGGGGGTGGCGCAGGGCTCGAGCTCCTCGAAGGAAAATCTTTGCCAGGGGTGGAGG
>JBPCQV010000239.1:0-4474 GCA_050997725.1 Acidimicrobiia bacterium | reverse complement strand
CCTCTGGGTAGCGGACCTGCCCGCGCTCAATGAGCCGCCTCGGGCCAAGATGGAGGCAACCTACGCCGTCCTCACCGTCTTCAATCTCGAGGTCGTTGACTCGACCTTTGACCGACGTTTGCTCGACTCCGGCCGGGTCTACTTCCTCAACACTCAAAAGCTTGGCAAGGACAAGCTGCTCACTCAGAAGGGAGATGGCCGCAACTACTCCATCTGGGAAACAGTCCAGAACACCGCGGTCGAACCCGGTGTCCGTTTCTTTCTGATCATCGACGAAGCACACCGGGGGATGCGCACAAGGAGAGACGAAGAAGCGGCGACCACCATCATCCAACGCTTCCTCAAGGGCTCAACAGAACTCGACCCTGTCCCAGTTGTGATCGGGCTCTCGGCCACCCCCGCACGGTTTGACGCCCTGCTGGAAGGTCAAGGACGCACCGTTGCCCGCACCGAGGTCGAGGTGGCAAGGGTCCGCGAGTCGGGCCTACTCAAGGACAAAATCATCATCTTCGGGCCGGAAGACGATCAACAGGCCGATATGACCCTGCTCGGCGAGGCCACCAGGCACTGGCAAATCATGACCAAGCGGTGGGCCGACTACTGCGAGACCGAGACCATCGAAGCGGTGATCCCGATCCTGGTTGTGCAAGTGGAGAACGCTCCGTCTGGCGCCACCGGAACCAAGACCCCACTCGGCACGGCCATCGCAACCATCAATGAATCCCTTCCTGCTCCTCTTCCGCTCGAAGCTTTCGCCCACTGCTTTGACGTGAACTCGGCGCTCGACGTCGAAGGGAGGACAATCCGCTACATCGCCCCGTCGCATATAGCCAGTGACCGCAACGTCAGGGTTGTCTTCTTTAAGAGCGCGCTTTCCACCGGCTGGGACTGCCCGCAGGCGGAGACGATGATGTCGTTCCGCAAGGCCGCCGACGCGACCTATGTCGCCCAACTCGTCGGCCGGATGGTGCGAACACCTTTGGCTAGGCGGGTCCACGCCGACGAAAGCCTCAACTCGGTCGCTTTGTACCTGCCTCACTACGACGAGGACGCCATCCAGCTGATCGTCGCCCGGCTGCAGGATCCCGACTACGAATACGTGCCGCCGATCGAAGTCGAACTCGGGTCGGAGTCGGTGACTCTGCACCGTGCACATGGGACCGAGGCGATCTTCGAAGCTCTTATCAAGGTGCCAACCTACGTCGTGCCGAGCAACCGTAAGACCAAGCAGACCCGGCGCCTCATGAGGATGGCGAGGGCGCTCGTCAAGGATGGGCTCGATGCTGATGCCGCCGCCAATGCTGAAACACTGGTCATAGGCCTCTTGGACACTGCGATGACCGAAGTCGAACAGAAGGACGAATTCGCCGAGGCGGTGGCGGAGAAAGGGGTAATCAGGATCGGCGGTTGGGAGTTCGACACCCGCACCAGCAACCTCACCAAGACCTCCGAACAATCTGTGGAGGCCAATCCCGTCAACATTAACCACCTTTTCAACGAGGCGGGCCGGCACCTGGGCGAGGGCTTACACCTCACCTATTGGCGTCATCGCACAGAAGGACTCGATGACATCGAGCAAATTCGGACCGAGAAGATCAAGGTGGCGGCGCTGTTGAGCTTGCCGGCTGTGCGCTCCACTCTGGACCAGGTCGCGGCAGACCAAGTCGAGTCATGGCACCGCGTGCACATCGACGACATAGAGGGGTTGCCCGAAAAGCGTCTCGACCTATATGACCAACTTCTCGGCGGAGCGGCCAACCCGACGGAAACCAAGTTGCCGCCAGGAGACCGTCTGCTGTGGCGAAAGCCCAAAGGCGCGAAAGAGTTCAAGAAGCACATATTCCGCGATGAAACCGAGCGTTTCTACGACGACTTCCGGTCCTCGTGGGAAGTGGCCCTGCTTGAAGCGGAGTTACCCAAACCAGAGATCATCGGTTGGCTTCGCAACCGTGATCGGCAACGCACGAGTCTTCGCGTCCCCTATCAACAAAGAGGGAAATGGCTTCCCGTGTATCCGGACTTCATCTTCTTTCGCCAGGATGGCAAGGGTGTAGTGGTGGACATACTGGACCCCCACGATCCCACGCGTTCGGAGGCGGTCCCCAAGGCCAAAGGACTCGCCATTTACGCCGAGAGGCACGGTGCGAGGTTCGGCCGCATTCAGCTCATAGCAAAGGTAGGGGATCGATTGAGGAGGCTGGAGCTCACAGATCCTAAGGTCAGGAAGCAGTTGCTTGTCACCGAAAGCTCAGACGCGCTCGTTCAGCTCTACGAGACCGCGGGGCTTTAGTGCTTCGATGTCAGTCGGGGTTGTACTGCGGTGGGTAAAAGACGACACCACCGCTTCGAACCTCGAACACTCCAATCGCGTGCTGCGCCAGCTGTGCCACCAGATCGTTTAGATGGCTCTGTAAGAGTGCAGGGGCTTGCAATTGGTGGCATCGCAGATGCACGTGCTGGCCGAAGGTGAAACGGCGCCGCCTAGCACTCGCCTCAATGTCGTGGCTGACGAGAGCCGCGTGCTGATCGTTGGCGTAGACAGCAACAGCGTCGTCATCGGCGCCGCTCAACCCGGCCTCAACGATCGTCCAGCAATCGTGGCCTGCATCGATCAGGATTGATCGGAGGGCAAGGGCGTCAACATCCTCATCGAGGACGAAGCGCATCTATGCAACCGATATCAACTGAGACTTGGCTGCCTCAATGTCCTTCTTGGTGAGACTCGGGAATGCTTTCAGAATCGCCGCCGCGCTCTTCCCATCCTTCAGATAGGCGAGAACGACCTCGACGGGGACTCTCGTCCCTTTGAATACGGGTTTGGAAGCTTGGACTTTTCGTTTCGTCTCGATGATTCCTGCGTCATGAGGGTCGCGGCGTAGCCGGTGAGTGATCCTTGCTCCGATGGCAGCTAGATCGAGAACCTGTGTAATCACGCCCTGGAAGGGATGACGCGAGTCTTCCCATCCCCCGTCGGCATGTTGAAAGAGCACCCTGTCGCCCGAAATCGCGAAACGAAGCTCGCGGAGAGGGTCCTGGTAGCCCCGAGTACGAAGGTGACCAACAATCTTTCGGATGTGCTGCAGTGAAACCCGCTGCGCACGTAATTGCGCGACGACAACCAACTCAATGAGGCGAGCGAATGAGTAAAGGCGCACCACATTGCGCGGGCTGATTATCTGCTCGACGTCGGGCTGAACCAGGCCAGTCTGATCCCAGTAGCGCAAGGTTCGCCGATTGACAGCCGTCACCCTGGAGGCCTGGGAATCCGTAACTGCTGTAGGTATGTCGATGCTCATGCCTTGGCTTCCCTGTAGCCAACGAGGCTACAAGGCATCCATGACCTGATCGGGTTCACTTTTCCCTACTCAAACCAGCTCGACCGACGTGACGGTGCCCCCGCCGGTGCCGTGGCAGATGGCGGCCAGACCTCGCGAACCGCCTCGCTTGCGGAGGGCGTAGATCAGCGTGACCAGGATGCGGGCGCCCGAGCAACCGATCGGATGACCAAGGGCGATGGCGCCTCCGTTGACGTTGAGCTGTTCGAGGTCTACTCCCAGACGCCGCGTGAAGAGGATGCTGTTGAGCGCGAAGGCCTCGTTGTTCTCGAACAGGTCGAAGTCGTTGATCGATTTGCCCTGCCGTTTCAAGAGTTTCTCGACCGCGGGGATTGGCGCTTCGGGGAACCGATAGGGCTCGCCCGCTGCCCACGAGGAACCGGTGATCCGGGCGATCGAGGTGAGCCCGTGCTCCTTGACCGCCTGCGCTGACGCCAGCACCAGCACCGCGGCCCCGTCGGAAATCTGGCTCGAGTTGCCCGCGGTTAGAGCGCCATCGCGGCCGAACGCCGGCTTGAGCCCGGCGAGAGTTTCGGTGGTGGTCTCGGCACGGATGCCTTCGTCGCTGGTCGATCCGGCAACTTCTGTGATCTCATCCCCGAATGCCCCCGAACCTGTGGCCGCGGCGGCGCGCTGGTTGGACAGTGCGGCAATCTCGTCTAGATCGCTCCGGCTGACTCCTTCTTCAGCGATCAGCCGCTCGGTTTGCTGGCCCATGGCCTCGCCCGACTCCGGATCGGTCAGCCCGTCACGGGCCATCAGGTCAACGATCTTTAGGCCGCGCGGTGCGTACTTGTAACCCCACCGAGCCGAAGCATCGAGTCCGAACCCGGCGCCGGACATCGATTCGAGACCACCGGCCAAGATCACATCAACCTCGCCGGCGTTGATCTGGGCGGCGGCGGTGATCACCGCAGCCATTCCTGAGGAACAAACCATGTCGACGGCGAGCGCATCGACTTGTTTCGGGATGCCCGCCAGGAACGCGGCTTGGCGCGGCACGAGCTGGCCGTGCCCGCCACGAAGGACATTGCCCATGATCACCAAGTCGAGCTTGTCTCCCCCGATCCCGGCTCGTTCGAGAGCAGCCTTCATCACCGGCGCCGCCAACTCGGGTGGGGTCAAATCTTTGAAAGCTC
>JBPCQV010000152.1:0-3975 GCA_050997725.1 Acidimicrobiia bacterium | reverse complement strand
CGGCAGGGGAGAGAGCGTTGTTCCCCTCTCCCCTGGCGGAAGCCGGGGGAGTACCCGAGCGCAGCGAGGGGGAGGGGGCGTCGACCGAGAGCGTTACTACGGGGCCCCCTCGTCCGCCTCCTTCGTCGGCGGCCACTCCCCGCCTCCCTGTGGAGGAGAGATCGAATCGGGGCTAACCGGCCAGCTGGCGGCGCAAGGTTTCGTTGACCAGCTTGGGCTCGGCCTTGCCTCCGGTCGAGCGCATCACCAAGCCGACGAGAAAGCCGATCACCTTCTCCTCCCCCGACCGATAGCGGGCGACGGCATCGGGTTGGGCGGCCAGAACCTCGGCGACCGCAGCTTCGATCGCGCTCGTATCGGAAACCAAAAGCAGATCGAGCCGCTCGGCGACCACCGAAGCCTCGCCGCCGCTCGTCACCATCTCCGCCAACACCTCTTTGGCCGCCGACGAGGAGAGCTTTCCCTCTTTCACCATCGCCACCAATCCCGCCAACCCCACCCCGTCCACCTGCGACGAAGGGGTTTTGCGCAAAGCGGCGGTCAATTCCCCGGTGACCCAGTTGGCCGTCGTCATCGGATCCGAGCCCGAGGCAACTGCATCGGTGAAAATCCTCCGTAGCTCGGGCTCGGTCATCGCCAAGGTCCGGGCGCTCGCTGCCTCCACTCCCATTCCTTCGAACCGGCTGCGCCGGTCGGCCGGCAGCTCAGGCAGGTCAGAGTGCAGCCGGTCGATCGTCTCGACGGCAAACACCAGCGGAAGCAGGTCAGGCTCGGTGAAATAGCGGTAGTCGGAGCTGCCCTCCTTGTTCCGCATGCTCCGGGTGGACCCGGCCTCTTCGTCCCAATGTCGCGTCTCCTGGATGACCCTGCCGCCACCCTCGAGGAGGGCGATCTGGCGCTCGATCTCCGAGGCAACCGCGCGCTCCAGCGACCGGAAGGAGTTCATGTTCTTGATCTCAACCTTGGTCCCCAGCTCACCGGCGCCCTCCGGCCGGATTGAGACGTTGGCATCGAAGCGGATCGAGCCTTCCTCCATCCGGGCGTCGGAGACGTCGAGCTCGGCAACCAAAGCCCGCAAGTCCTGGGCATAGGCCCGCGCCTCTGCCGCCGAGCGGAGGTCGGGGCGGGACACGATCTCGACTAGCGGCACCCCGGAGCGGTTGAAATCCAGACGGGTCGAAGTAGCGGAGTGGATTCGGCCCCCGCCGCCTTGGTGCAAGCTCTTGCCAGTGTCTTCTTCCATGTGGGCCCGTTCGATCCCGACGCGGTTGGTGGTGCCGTCGAGGTTGATGTCCAGCCAGCCGTTGATCGCGACCGGCGAGTCGAACTGGCTCACCTGAAAGTTCTTGGGCAGGTCGGCATAGAAGTAGTTCTTGCGATGGAAGACCGATTGCGGAGCGATTTGGCAGTGGAGTGCGAGCCCGATCCGGACGATCGACTCGAGCGCCGCAGCGTTGGCCACCGGGAGGGCGCCGGGTAGTCCGAGACAGACCGGACAAATGTTGGTGTTCGGGTCTTCGCCAAAGCTGACCGCACAGCCGCAGAACATTTTCGAAGCCGTCTTGAGCTCGACGTGGACCTCGATGCCGATCACCGGTTCCCAGTTGGTCATAGGCGGTCACCGGCGGCAGCCAAAATTTCCGGTCGATGATCGAAGGCGGCGAGCCGTTCCACCTCCGCGGCCACCTGGAAAAGCCGGGCCTCGCCGAGAGCGGGGCCCATGACCTGAAATCCGATCGGCAGGCCGCCCTCGTCGAGGCCGACGGGAACCGAGATCGCCGGAGTGCCGGCCAGGTTGGCGGGGATCGTGCAGACATCGGTGAGATACATCGCCAACGGGTCCTGCGTCTTGGCGCCTAGCTCAAAGGCGGTGGTGGGGCAGGCCGGCGAGACCAGGACATCAACCTGTTCGAACACGACTGCGAGCTCGTTGATCAACTTGGTCCTGACCCTCTGCGCCTGGCCGTAGAAAGCGTCGTAATAACCCGCCGAAAGGGCATAGGTGCCAAGCAAGATCCGCCGGGTCGCCTCGGGGCCGAATCCCTCGGCCCGGCTGCGCGCCATCATCTCCTCAACGGTGTTCCCCGTCACTCGCAACCCGTAGCGCACTCCGTCGAATCGGGCCAAGTTGGCCGAGACTTCGGCCGGGGCGATGAGGTAGTAGGCCGAAAGCGCGATGGCAAAGGACGGCAGCGAGACTTCGGAAACGACCGCTCCGCTTGCCTCGAGCTGGGCGACCATGTCGTTCGTCGCCGTCATCACCGCCGGCTCGTAGCCCTCGCCGCTCAACTCTCGGACGAGGCCGATGCGGACATCCTTGACACCCATTTCGAGGCTCGGCCGGGCGTCGGGCACCGACCCCGGATAGGAGGTGGCATCGAGGGGGTCATGGCCCGCCACCGCTTCGAACAACGTCAGGGCATCGGCGACCGATCGTGCCAGCGGCCCGATCTGATCGAAGCTCGACGAGAAGGCGACGAGACCAAAGCGGCTCACCAGGCCATAGGTCGGTTTGAAGCCGACGACCCCGCACAAGGCGGCTGGTTGACGGATCGATCCCCCAGTGTCCGAGCCAAAGGCAGCCAACGCGGAACCCGCGGCCACCGCCGCTGCTGAGCCTCCCGAGCTGCCCCCCGGGACTCGCTCAGGGTTCCAAGGATTACGAGTAGGACCAAAAGCGGAGTTCTCGGTGGAAGAGCCCATTGCGAACTCGTCGAGGTTGGTCTTGCCGACGATCACCGCTCCCTCCTCCCGAAGCCGGGCCACCACCGTCGAGTCGTAAGGAGGTCGATATCCGGAAAGCATTTGCGAGCTGCAAGTGGTCTCCAACCCGCGGGTGCAGAAATTGTCCTTGAGCGCGAGCGGGATCCCGTCGAGCGGTCCGCGGCTCTCACCTTGTGAACGGCGGTGGTCCGACTCCTCGGCAGCGCGGCGAGCGCCGTCGTGATCGATCGTCACGTAGCAATGCAGTTCGGCTTCGGTGAGCGATGCTCTCCGAATAACGGCTTCGAGCAGGTCGACCGCCGAGGCTTCCCCCGTGGCGAGACGCTCGCCCGCCTCGGCGACGGTGAGATCGGCGAGGTCGGCCATCAGCCTTCCAGGGCCGGAGGGACAACGAAGTAGCCGTCGGCGCTGTCGGGCGCCGCGGCCAGGACTTCGTCTCGATCAAGCGACGGGCGGACAAGATCCTCCCGAAAACCGTTGAGCAGGCCGAGCGGATGCGCGGTTGGCTCGAGCCCCTCAGTGGCGACCGATTGCACCTTGGCGGCGTGCTCGAGGATGACCGCGAGCTGGCTGCGATAGGTCGAAAGCTCGTCCTCGCTGAGGGCGAGACGGGCCAATCGGGCGACGTGGGCGATGTCGATTTCTATAGGCATTTTCGGGATCTTTCGGGTCGACGAGTGTAAGTCCGGGTTGCGGCGAGGAGATCAGGGGACTTAGCTGGCCCGGCTGGCGACGGGCTGGCTGGGAACCGGAAGGGGATTCCATGCTCAAGAAATTTCGGCCATTTGCCGAACTCTCCTTAGTGGAGTGGAAGAGAACCCGACCCGGGGTCGGCCTCGTGTTGGCAGTCGCGATCCTGCTTTTGATCGCACCCGGGGCCACTGCCGACGAGTTCGTGCCCGGCCAGCCCTTCGATCCCAATCAGATCGTCTTTCCGGTGGTGGGCTCGCCCGTCACCTTTATCGACGATTTCTATCAGTTGCGCAGTGGGGGGAGGACCCACGGCGCGACCGACATCATGACCAACGGGATCAAGGGCTGGCCAGTGGTCGCGGCCGCCGATGGGGTCGTGACCTGGATCGGCACCACTTGTTGCTATGTCGCCCTCGACCACGGGGGCGGCTTTGAGACCTGGTACATCCACCTCAACAACGACACCCCCGGCACCGACGACGGCCTCGGCTGGGGCCTCGCCGTCACCGAGGGGACCGTTGTCACCCAGGGTCAGCTGATCGGTTGGGTGGGTGACAG
>JBPCQV010000065.1:0-2980 GCA_050997725.1 Acidimicrobiia bacterium | reverse complement strand
CCCTACTCGGCGAGCAAGGCCGCCGCGGAACTGGTCACCGCCAGCTACCGCCAATCTTTTCTCGCCGACCAGGGAGTTGGAGTAGCCACAGCCCGGGCCGGAAACGTGCTCGGCGGCGGCGACTGGACTCCCCATCAGTTGGTCCCCGAAGTGATGAGCGCTTTCGCCGAGGCCCGACCAGCCGAACTGCGCCAACCCGAGTCGGTTCGGCCTTGGCAACACGTGCTCGACGCACTCAATGGCTATCTGGCCTTGGCCGAACGGCTGGCCGACGATCCGGAACAGTTCGCCGGCGCCTGGAACTTTGGGCCCAATACCGAAAGTGTCCTCACTGTCTCAACGGTCGTCGACCGGCTGGCCGAGCTCTGGGGGCATGGCGCTGGGTGGGAGGTAGGAGACAACCAATTCCCGCATGAGACATCGTTGCTGGAGATCGATTCGACCAAGGCGCGCTCAAAGCTCGATTGGCATCCACGGCTCGACCTGGACTCCACGCTCGCGTTGGTGGTCGATTGGTATCGGGCCCATCGCCAAGGCAAAGACATCACTCGCGCGCAGATCGCCAGCTTCTTGGATGAGTGAGCGATGACCTGTCCGCTTTGCGGTGCCAACGAGCCGTGGCAGTTTTTTCAGATCGATGGTGTGCCCTCCCAAGACGGCAAGCTCTGGCCGACCCGCGAGGAGGCGCGTCAATCACCGGTCGGAGACATCCAGCTCGTCTTCTGCCGCAACTGCACCTACATCTGGAACGCCGTCCATGATCCCGCCAAGGTCGATTTCGTCGGTTACGACGTCTCGCTCGAGCACTCGCCCCGGTTCAGTGAGTTCACCGAGGGATTGGCGAATCGCCTCATCGACCGTTACGGGATTCGTCGAAAAACGGTGATCGACGTCGGCTGTGGCAAGGGCCAGTTCCTGCGCAAGCTCGTCCAGATCGGTGACAACCGCGGAGTCGGCTTCGACCCGAGCTACGCACCTCCTCCCGAGGGAGAGATCCCGAATCTGGTCGGCTACCGGGACTATTACCAGGAGCGATACACCGACCTTCCGGCCGACCTGTTTGTATGTCGTCATGTCATCGATGTTCTCGGTGACTCGGCGCTTCTCCCCCGGTTGATGCGAAACGCTATGACCGCAGAGAGCGTTGCCTATCTCGAGGTTCCCGACGGGCTCTACACGTTTGGCTCCGGGTTGATCTGGAACGTGGTCTACGAGCACAAGTCCTGGTTCACCCAGGCGGCCCTCGGTTACCTGCTCCAGAACTGTGGCTATCGCGTTCTCAGTCTCGAACCTTGTTGGAACGACGAGTATTTAGGAATTGAGGTAGCGCCCGAGGAGGCGAATCCGATCCTTCCGCCACCATCGGAAACGCGGGCGGTCGAATCAACCCTGCAGCGATTCGTCGAATCGGTCAATGAAACCGTGCGCGAGTGGCAAGGGCGCTTCGATCGCCTGCAAGTTTCGGATCAGACGATGGCGCTTTGGGGCGCCGGGGCGCGGGCGATCACTCTCCTCAAACTCTGCGATCCCGGCGACGCTTTGGTCAAGGTCATCGATGTGAACCCAGGTCGCCAGGGACTCTTCCTCCCCCGCACCGCCCACGAGATAGTGGCACCGGAATCGCTGGTCGACGATTGGCCGGACGTTGTCCTCATCAGCAACCCCACCTATGCGCCCGAGATCGAAGCCCAGGCGCGCGAGCTGGGTTTCAAAGGCGAGTTCTGGTCCCTCTGAGCCAGTTCCAGTCATTCTTTAGGCGATTCTGGTGGCTAGACCACCACGTAAACCTAAGGTTCGCGGAAGGCGCGGTTGTCCTGAGCCCGTCGCACGTTCGCCACAGACGAGTCAGCGATCTCGACGTCGTCGTAGCGGATCGGGGTATCCGGAGCTAGTCGCCGGATGACGGTTGCTCCCTCGGCGAGGCCCATCGGCAGCAAGCCTTCGCTCGCCGCGACCGCAGCGGTTTCGACCAGCCCATACCAAGCGAACCCGCCAACCCCGTCCAGCACCTCGCCCGGTTCCAAGGTTCGTTTGGCGAGGGCAATTACCTCGAGGACGGGAGCGCCGAGCGGAGTGATCGCAGCATCGCCCCACAAGACAGCCCGCGCCGCTGACAACGGAACCTCGAGGTGCGGAAGATGGAAAGGCCGAGTGAAGACATGGAGCGGCCCCTCGCCCATCTTCAGATAATGGAGTGACTTGGATCGCTCCGGGTCTCCTTCGTGGGCAACGACGAAACCACCGGCGCCCGGCGCGGCTCCCAACGCATAGTCGACCTTGGGAGCAGCCAGCAGCTCGGATGAGTCGAGCTTGGCAGGGAGGTCGCCGATCGCCGGGAGCTCAAAGCCTCGCATCCCCCGCTGCCAGATCCCGAAGCCGGTGGCGTTGCCGAGGATCGCGCATTCCGCAGCGAGCTTGGTCCCGTCGGCGAAGGAAGCCATGAAGCGCGGGTTCTGGCCCCAGGTGGCAGCGAAACCAATCTGAGTTTCGGGATCGCGATAGTGGTTGAGAAAGCCCTTGATGTTGCCGGCCATCACGGGTTGTAGGCCCATCGTCCTCACGAGGCGCAGAAGGTTCATGTTCACCGCCGGCTCGTCGCCGTCCATCCCGGTGGCGACGACTCCCTGCTCATCGGCGCGTCGCTTGAGCTCAGGGCCGATCGTCGCATCGAGCTCGGCTCCGATCACGACATGCTTTCCGGCCTCGATCGCGGCGGTGGCGGTGCGTGTGCCGAAGTCGAAGTCGCCCGTCGTCTCGATGACGGCGTCCACCCGCGTCGCCTGGGCCGCGAGGTGCGGGTCCGCCACCACCGCCACTTGGTCGCGGTCGTTGATCCGCCCAAGTTCGTTGAGATCGTTGGTGATCACGGCGTCGAAACCGTCGGCGCGCAGTTGCTCGGCCGCCCGCTCAACACTGCGATTGGCTACCACCCGCAACTTGAGACCGGTGATGTGATCGACTTGCACTGCAACCCGTTTGC
>JBPCQV010000046.1:0-7473 GCA_050997725.1 Acidimicrobiia bacterium | reverse complement strand
CGACATTGGGGATGTCACGGGTGATCTCCTCGGCCCCGAGCTTGGTGTCGCGGGCATCGATCTCGTGCTCCTCGATGTGGATCGAGGTGAGCATGTCCTCTTTCACCAGCCGCTCGGAGATGATGATGGCGTCTTCGAAGTTGTGACCCATCCAGGGCATGAAAGCCACGAGCAGGTTGCGGCCCAGGGCGAGCTCGCCTTGGTCGGTGGAGGGCCCGTCGGCGAGCACGTCGCCCACCTTGATCTTGTCACCCTCGTGCACCAGCGGCTTCTGATTGATGCAGGTGCCTTGGTTGGAGCGTTCGAACTTGGCAAGTTTGAAGGTGTGCTTCTTGTTTTCCTTGTCTTTGACCACGACCTGCTCGCCTGTGACCTCGACAACGTCGCCGGCGATCTTGGAGACGATCATATCCCCCGAGTCACGAGCCGCACGCGCCTCGACGCCGGTACCGACCAGAGGGGCATCCGACTTGAGCAGAGGCACGGCCTGGCGCTGCATGTTCGAACCCATGAGGGCGCGGTTGGCATCGTCGTGCTCGAGGAAGGGGATGAGCGCGGTCGAGACCGAGATGATCTGCTTCGGCGACACATCCATGTAATCGACTTCCTTCGGTGCCACCGAATCGACCTCGCCGCCGTCTCGGCGAACCATGACCCGATCGTTGCGGAAACGGCCGTCGTCCCGGAGGGGGGCGTTGGCCTGGGCGATGATGTGCCGCTCTTCTTCGATCGCGGTCAAGTAGTCGACGTTATCGGTGACACGTCCCCCGACGACGCGTCGGTAGGGGGTCTCGATAAATCCGTACCGGTTGACCCGGGCGTACGTGGCCAGCGACCCGATCAGGCCGATGTTGGGACCCTCGGGGGTCTCGATGGGGCACATGCGCCCGTAGTGGGAAGGATGGACGTCACGCACCTCGAACCCTGCCCGCTCGCGGGAGAGGCCGCCGGGCCCGAGCGCGGACAGCCGGCGGCGGTGGGTGAGGCCGGCCAACGGATTGGGCTGGTCCATGAACTGGCTGAGCTGGCTGGTCCCGAAGAACTCCTTGATCGAAGCGGTCACCGGACGAATGTTGATGAGGCTCTGTGGGGTGATCGCATCGGGGTCCTGAGTGGTCATCCGCTCTTTGACGACCCGCTCGAGCCGGGTGAGACCGACCCGCACCTGGTTCTGAATCAGCTCGCCAACCGTGCGGATCCGGCGGTTGCCGAAATGATCGATGTCGTCGATCGCCACCGGCACCTCGACCCCGCCATGGGTGGTCATGGTCGCCTGCTTGTCGTGGAGGGCGACGAGATACTTGATCGTGTCGAGGATGTCCTCGTCACGGAGCATCTTCGTGTCGACCGACGTGTCATCGTTGAACTTCTGAGTGACCTTGTACCTGCCGACCCGGGTCAGGTCGTAACGCTTGGAGTTGCGGAACAAGGTCTGGATGAGGTTCTTGGCCGACTCCACCGTGGTCGGCTCGCCGGGCCGAAGCTTTCGATAGAGGTCGACGAGCGCCTCATCGCGATCGTGGGCGGTGTCGCGCTCGATCGTGTTGCGTATCGACTCCGCTCCGTCAAAGAGGTCGAGGATCTCCTGGTCGGTCTCGGCGATGCCGAGAGCGCGCAGGAACGCGGAAACGTACTGACGCCGCTTTCGATCCACACGGACGCCGATCGTGTCCCGCTTGTCGGTGTCGAACTCGAGCCAGGCACCCCGACCGGGGATGATGCGACCGGAGTAGATCACGCGATCCGAGCCCTTATCGGGGGTGGCATCAAAGTAGACGCCCGGCGACCGCACAAGTTGGGAAACGACCACGCGTTCGGTGCCGTTGATGATGAACACCCCGTGCTCGGTCATCATCGGGAAATCGCCCAAGAAGACCTGCTGCTCTTTGATTTCCCCGGTGCCCCGGTTCATGAAGCGGGCAGTGACGAATAGCGGCTTGGCCCAGTTCTGATCTCGCTCCTTGCACTCTTCGAGCGAATGCGGCGGCTCCCCGAACCTATGGTCGGTGAGCTCCAGGGCCAGGGTCCCGGCGAAGTCCTCGATCGGCGAGATCTCCTCGAAGATCTCCCGCAGGCCCTCATCGATGAACCACTTGAACGATTCGTGCTGGACAGCCAACAGATCTGGGAGAGGCAAAACCTCTGGGATCTTGGCGAAAGAAAGGCGCTCGGCGACGCGCGAAACCAAAGGGATCCTCCTTAGGGGTGTTTTAGGGACAGCAACTGAGCATGCTAACAGACGCGCTAAACAAGCTCAAATGAGGATCTAATCATTCCGGCCGTGCTGGTAACACGGTTCGGTGGCTCCGAAGAACGAGGGCCACTCTATCGCAAGACCGGGAAATTCGTCAAGGGGTCAGACCCGAAGATCGGCCGGGCGTACTCTGCGCCAATGGATCCTGTGACCCTCCCGACCCCGCTCAGACGCACTGCCTCCAATCTCGCGGCCGCTCGCGCCGAGCAAGTGTTGACCCGGTGGGCCCGTCAGTTTCATCACGCCGAGAATGACACCGGGTTGTCGGTGGAGCGCATCGAACTTCTCGCCCACTTGGAGAGGAATCCGTACACCGATCTCGGTCCGGGCGACCTCGCCGAGGCGCTTTCGGTCAGCCGGCCGGCGGTGACGAGAACCGTCAACAATCTTGAAGGGTCCGGGTTGGTCAGGCGTGTAGGGAGCACCGCCGATGGCCGCAGCGTCGTCGTTCGCCTGACCCCGGCCGGACGGCGAGCAGTCAACCGAGCCCGCGCCAACCGAGTGCGAACCATGGCGAGCCGCCTGCGCGGCCGCTCAGAACGCGAGCTGATCCAACTGGCCCAGGGACTCCGCATCCTCGCCGAGATGCTCGACGAGGACTAATTCTCGAACCCTGGGTAATTGCCGTCGTACAGCGACGGTTCCAGCCCACAGAAGGACTGCCTCAACCGAGACTCCGCAGCCGGGCGACTGCTTCGGCCAGCGTGGCTTCGTCTTTGCAGAAGGCAAAACGGACCAGGGTGCGCGCCTCCGCTGGATCGTGATAGAAGGCTGAGGGAGGGATGGCAGCAACTCCGAAGTCCTCGATCAGACGCCGGACAAAGGAGACGTCGTCCTCCGAGCCGAAACCGGCGTGATCCGCCATCAAGAAGTAGGTGCCGGCCGGCAGGAAAACCTCAAAGCCGATTTCGGAGAGACCTGTCGCCAGGAGGTCTCGCTTGCGTCGATATGAATCGGTGAGCTCGGTGTAGTAGCTGGGCGGAGCGCTGAGGGCAGCGACCGCGGCGTGTTGGAGCGGGGTGGCGGTCGCAAACGTTAGAAACTGGTGGGCGGCGCGGACGGCGGCCGTCAAAGGCGGCGGGGCGACAGCCCAACCGATCTTCCAACCGGTGAGCGAGAACGTCTTGCCAAGCGACGACAAAGTGATCGTCCGCTCGGACATCTCGGGAAAGGTGGCGAGCGAGAGATGCTCGCCGTCGTAAACCATGTGTTCGTAGACCTCGTCACAGATCGCCACCAGGTCGTGGCGACGGCAGAGGTTGGCTACCGCTTCCAGCTCATCACGACTGAAGACCTTCCCCGCCGGGTTGTGCGGGGTGTTGACAACGATCGCTTTGGTCGCGGTCGTCACCAGGGACTCCAGACGGTCGAAGTCGAGATCGAACTTTGGCGGGCGGAGCGTCAGGAAGCGAGGGATGGCCCCGGCGAGGGCCACCCCGGCCGGGTAGGCGTCGTAGGTGGGCTCGATCAGGATCACCTCATCGCCGGGTTCGAGCAATCCGAGGAAGGTGGCAGCCAACGCCTCGGTGCAACCCGAGGTCACCGTCACCCAGCTCACTGGGTCGAGCGAGCCCAGCGACGGATATCGATCAGCGATGAGCTCGGCCAATCGCGGGATGCCATTGGTCGGTGCGTATTGGCCGTGCCCGGCTCGGATCGCCGAGACAGCGGCCTCTTTGACGAAGTCGGGCCCATCGAAGTTGGGATAGCCCTGACCCAGGTTGATCGCTCCGGTCGCGGTTGCGCGTTGGGTGATCTCGGCAAAAACCGTCGCTCCAAAGGGGCGCAGGCGGCTGGCGACTCGTGACATGGGCATCGCTCGAAAGGCTAAGCCGCCAACGGCATACTGCGTTGGTGCAACCCCCAATTGCTGAAAGACGTCCCCACGCGTCGACTCTTCATGGGAACGAATGGACCGACGACTATCACTGGCTCCGGGATCGTGAGGACCCGGCGGTCCTGAAGTACCTCGAAGAGGAGAACGCCTACACGGAAATGAAGTCGGCGCATCTGGCCGATCTAGGTGAACAGATCTACGCCGAGATCAAGGCCAAGGTCAAGGAGAACGACTTCTCAGCGCCCGCCCGCGAAGGAGAGTGGTGGTACGGGCATCGAACCGAGGCGGGCAAGCAGTACCCGATCTTCCTTCGTTGGCGGAGTTCCCCCGACGGCCCCGCCACGGTCCTGCTCGACCAGAACGAGCTCGCTGCGGACAAGAACTTTTGCGCGGTTGGCTATCTCCTGGTTTGTCCCGCGCAGGATCGATTGGCCTACTCGGTTGACTTCTCGGGCAACGAGAATTTTGAGGTCCGATTTGTCGACCTGGAGCCTCGGCGCGAGCTCGAGGATCGCCTGCTCGGGGCGTATTACGGCGGCGCCTTCAGCGCCGATGGCGAGCACTTCTTTTACAACACGCTCGACAGCGCCCATCGGCCCTATCGAATCTGGCGCCACCGCCTGGGAACGGCGCAGGAAGCCGACGTCTTGGTCTATGAGGAAGGCGACCAGCGATTCGATCTCGACCTCGGCCTCAGCCGCGATCGCTCGATGGTGTTGATCGACCTCCTGTCAAATGCCACCAGCGAAACGAGGTACGTCCCCGCGGCTTCGCCCGAGCAAGCCTCCCACCCCGTTCTCGCCCGGGTCGCCGGGGTTCGCTACCAGGCGGAGCCCCACCACGGTGACTGGCTGGTGGTCACCGATCAAGGCACCCCCAACGGGCGGTTGGTCAAATTGTCGGGCGAAACCGAAAGCGAGATCATCGCCCACGATCCCCTCGCCAAAGTGGCCGGAGCCTTTCCTTTCCGCGATCACGTGGTTGTCAAGGGCCGCAAAGCCGCCAACCCCGTTATGACCGTGCTCGCCGGGACGGGCACCTCCTTCGACGTCAGCTTCGACGACGACGCCTATCGCCTCGCTCTCGGGGAGAACCGTGAGTACGAAACCGCGACGGTGCGAGTGGTTTACGAATCAATGCTCACGCCGCGTCGAGTGATCGATGTCAACCTCGACAATGGAGAGCAGGCGATCGTCAAGGAGACGGAAGTCCCGGGCGGATACGACCCGGAGCACTACGCCAGCTATCGCATTTGGGCCGAGGGGTCCGGGGTTCGCATCCCCATCACGGTGGTCCATCAAAAGGACCTCGAGCTTCCTGCCCCGACCCTCGTCTATGGCTATGGGGCTTACGAGTCGGTGCTCGACCCCTGGTTCGACCCCGCCCTTTTCCCATTGTTGGACAGGGGCGTGGTGTATGCGGTTGCCCATATCCGCGGCGGCGGCGAGATGGGACGTCTCTGGCATCTCGATGGGCGGATGGAGAAGAAGGTCAACACCTTTGCCGACTTCATAGCTGCCGCCGAGCATTTGATCGCCGCCGGGATAGCTTCCCCTGGTCGGGTTGGGGCGCGGGGGATATCCGCCGGGGGCCTCCTGATGGGTGCGGTCACAGTGATGAGGCCGGACCTTTGGGCGGCGATCGTGGCCGAGGTCCCCTTCGTCGATGTGATCAACACGATGCTCGACCCTGGGATACCGCTGACAGTTCCGGAATGGGAGGAATGGGGCAACCCGGCGTTGCCCGATCAATTCCAATACATGAGCGCCTACAGCCCTTATGACAACACTGTTCCCACTTCCTATCCGGCGATCCTGGCTACCGCCGGTCTCAACGACCCCCGCGTGGCCTACTGGGAGCCGGCCAAGTGGGTCGCAAGGTTGCGCATCGCCAACACCGGGTCGAAACCGATCCTCCTACGCACCGAGCTCGGCGCCGGTCACAGCGGACGATCCGGTCGCTACGACGCCTGGCGCGACGAGGCCTTCGTGCTGGCATTCGTTCTCGACCAACTCGGGCTTGTTGGCAATTAACCATCGCGAGTCGTCAAGCAAGCCAGCGATCGGGGACGACGAATCCCGCTTGCAGCACGAGGTAGGCATGAAGGGCGGCGGCGTTTCTCAATAAATCGACTTGAACCGCTTCGACTCCGAGTGACGCGCAGAAGGCAAGAATTCGACCCGAAGGGATGGTGCGCGCTCGATAAACCAAAGGGGGTGGTTTCTCTTCCCATCATTCGTGTGCGGCGTCGGCTAACCAGCCACATGTGTCGAGGCCCAGCGCCTCAAGGTTGGCCTGGTGGATGAGAGGCAGAACTCGAGTGACACCTCGAGTCGCACAAGCCACATCTCGCCATCGCGTTCGGTGATCGCACGAGCGTGGAATCGTTCGCGCGCCGCCACTCCGGCGCAGTTGGGGGCGTAGCGAATTCGGAACCGGCCCGACAGGGGTCTAAGCGATTGCGAGGAGCGGCAAACGGTGTCCAGGGTCCAATCGTCGGGATGCTTGGAGTCGATCCGCCACCAAGGTCCTCGGGCTGGGCGGAGCCGGAGTCATGTGGTTGTTTCCCTGGGGAACTGGGTCAGGACTGATCTCCGCTGGCAAGTATCAACCGAACCGCGGTCTCGATGCGACCGGAGGCAAAAAGGTCGGCGAGACTTCGGCCGTCGAGGTCGTCTCGAGTGCTGCTCATCAGAGCATGGGCCGCGAACGCATCCGGCTCGATCTGTGCCAACGCGGACAAGATTTGCTCGGGCCCCGGTCGGGTGGTCCGCCTCGTGCGGTCGAACTGCCAAGTTGGATGCATGGTCGTCCGGCCGGATCGCCATCCCATCAGGCGACCACGGCGTCGGCGCCGATCTACGCCGTTGCGATCGTTGATGTTGCCGATGAGCTCGACTACCTCGGTCGTGTCCAGCGCCTGGGCTCGAGATCGAAGGTTCGTTCCTCCTGGCGGCGCCGGTTGATGGAACGAGCGTCGGCTCGCACCGCCGGGCCGGGATCGGCAAGGGTCGGAGCTCGGGGAGAAGTGGATTAGGGTGTCCGCAATGGCACCCCACCCTAAGGGCGTCCATCGCTCCTGGGGGAGTGCTCGCGGAACAGGACTGGTGGGAGTCATCCTGTTTCTCTTGCTGATGCCCTTACCGGCGGCGGCCGACGGTGGCGGAGATGTCGAACCGACCTACTCCGAGTCGAATGGGTGCGGGGTTCCCCGGCTTTTCTCCACGCTGGCCCGCTATCAGGGCTTTCTGTCCAGCACCGAGCCGATACGCGGCCCGTTCGGAGCGATGTTCGGCCGCACCATCGGCCAGGCCCGGGCCGCAACGGTTGCTTGGACGGTTCCCTTCAGCGGCGGCGCCACGGTGCTGGTTCACAGCCGCGC
>JBPCQV010000126.1:0-5899 GCA_050997725.1 Acidimicrobiia bacterium | reverse complement strand
AGAAGACGGGAAACGGGGCAAGAGGACAACGCGCGATGGCGGGGTCGGCGGCGGTGGTGGTGGGGGAGGGCGTCGCACCCCCCCCCCGCCGCCCGACCATCGTCGCCACCATGCGCTTGTCGGCCGCCCCGTCGCCAGTCACCGCCGATTTGATCACCGTGGGAGGGTATTCAAAAACTTCTAACTGATGTTGCGCCGCGGCCAGGATGGCTACGCCGGCGGCTCGACCGACCGCAATGGCAGTCTGCAGATTTCGATTGGTGAACACTTGCTCGAGGGCGATCGCGTCCGGCCGATGCTCGACGATGAGCTCGGCCAGGCGCCGATGGATTTCGAGCAGACGAGTCGTGAGCGCGCTGTCCGGATCGGTGCGAATCACTCCCGCCGCGATCGCCTCTAGGTCACGATGACGGCGGACGAATCCATACCCGGTGGTAGTCAATCCCGGGTCGATGCCAAGAACGAACATGTGTACGGAATCGTAGCTTCACCGAAGCGCAAACTCGGTTTTCGCTACCAGGTCGACCCGCTCCACGGACCGACCGGTGGTCGAGGTCTCGAATCGCGCCCTCTCCCCCTCGCTGCGCTCGGGTACTCCCCCGGCTTCCGCCAGGGGAGAGGTCCACTACTCGGCCAGTGAGGCGAGGACGTCGTCGGGAATCTCGTAGTTGCCGTAGACGGCCTGGACATCATCGAGGTCTTCGAGGGCGTCGACCAGACGCATGACCTTGGTGGCGGTGGGGCCGTCGACGGCAACCGTGCTGCGGGGCTCTTGGGTGAGCTCGGCCGCCGTCACCTCGAGCCCGGCCGCCTCCAATGCTCGCTGCACCGCGATGAGGTCGGTGGGACCGGTGATAATCTCAACGACCTCGTCCCCCGGCCGCACATCCTCGGCCCCGGCGTCGAGGGCGGGGAGCAAGACTTCGTCCTCGTTACCGGTGACCTCGATAAAACCCTTGCGATCGAACATGTACGCAACCGACCCGGGTTCTCCGAGGTTGCCGTTGTTGCGGGTGAACGCCGAGCGGACATCGGAGGCAGCCCGGTTGCGGTTGTCGGTCAGCACCTGGACCATGAGGGCGACACCCCCGGAGGCGTAGCCCTCGTACCAAATCTCCTCGTAGTTGGTGGTGTCGGAGCTGCCAGTGGCTCGAGCGATCGCCCGTTCGATGTTGTCCATCGGCACCGCACTGGCGCGGGCTTTTGCTATTGCCGCCGCCAGCGTCGCATTCCCGTCGATGTCGCCACCGCCGGAGCGGGCGGCTATCTCGATCGCTCTGATCAGCTTGGCAAAAAGTTTCCCGCGTCGCGAGTCATTGGCGGCTTTCTTGCGCTTGATCGTCGCCCATTTGGAATGCCCGGACATCGGTCGCTATTCAACTAGATCGACCAGGCGTTGATGCAAGCGCGAGTCGCCGGTTAGCTCGGGGTGGAAGGAGGTCGCCATCACTGTCTGGCGCTGCACCATCACTGGATGGCCGTCAACGGTCGACAGCACTTCAACTCCGTCGCCGACCTTCACCACCCAGGGGGCGCGGATGAAAACGGCGTGGAAGGGCTCATCAAGCCCCTCGATATCGAGATCGGTTTCGAAGGAGTCGTTCTGACGGCCGAAGGCGTTTCGTTCCACCACGATGTCGAGACATCGGAGCAGCGGCTGCTCCGGCCCAACTACCTCCGTGGCAAGAAAGATCATTCCGGCACAAGTCCCCCATGTGGGCATCCCGGCTTCGATTCGCTCGACCAACGGATCGATGAGGCCGAAACGGGTAGCCAGCTTGCCGATCGTGGTCGACTCCCCACCGGGGATGATCAGCGCCTCCGCCAGATCGAGCTCGGCAGGGGTGCGGACAAAGATCGGCTGCGCCCCGATCGCTTGGAGAGTGGCTCCGTGCTCGCGGAAGTCGCCTTGGAGAGCTAGGACTCCGACCCTGGGACCAAGGTCGGTCGACATGGGCTCACCAGCCCCGCTCCGCCAGCCTCTCGTTGGCCGGGATCTTGTCGATTTCGAGACCGGGCATCGCCTCGCCGAGACCGCGCGACACCTTCGCTACCACCTCGGGGTCGGCCCAGAAAGTGGTGGCTTCGACGATCGCCCTGGCATAGGCCGGTGGGTCGGAGCTCTTGAAGATGCCGGAGCCGACGAAAACGCCATCCACCCCGAGGGCCATCATCAAAGCCGCGTCCGCCGGCGTGGCGATCCCGCCAGCCGCGAAGTTGACGACCGGCAGTTTCCCGGTCTCGTGAACCTCTCTAACCAGGTCGTATGGCGCGCCGAGATCCCGGGCTGCCGACATGAGTTGCTCTGGCCCCAACTGAGTAAGGCGCCGCAACTCGTTGGTGACTGTTCGCATGTGGGTGACGGCCTCGACCACGTTGCCGGTCCCGGCTTCGCCCTTGGTGCGAATCATCGCCGCTCCCTCACCGATCCGACGCAGCGCTTCCCCGAGATTGCGGGCCCCGCAGACAAAAGGTGTCGTGAAGTCCCATTTGTCGATGTGATGCTCGACGTCGGCGGGGGTCAGCACCTCTGACTCGTCGATGTAGTCGACGTTGAGGGCCTGGAGAACGCGGGCCTCGGCGAAATGACCGATCCGGCATTTGGCCATAACCGGAATGCTCACCGTGGCTTGGATCTCGTCGATCTTGGTGGGATCGGCCATCCGGGCAACTCCCCCCATTTTGCGGATATCGGACGGAACGCGTTCGAGCGCCATCACCGCTACTGCGCCAGCTTCTTCGGCAATTTTGGCCTGTTCGGCAGTGACCACATCCATGATCACGCCGCCTTTGAGCATCTCTGCGAGGCCTCGCTTGACTCTGCTGGTGCCCTTCTCCACGTCACATCTCCTAGGTCTTCTGGGCGAGTGCTAATGCTACCGGCCCGCGCTAGCGATGGGAGTTGAACAGATCGATGGCGTCGTCGTAGGCGGCTCGATAACGGGGAAAAACCACCGACCAGTCAAAGGCCCTAATCCGCTCGCGGGCTCGTTTTCCCATCGAATCGGCCGCGGCTCCACTGGTTAACAGGTCGATCAGGGCGGCGGCAAGTGGCCGGGTCTCGGCGACAGGCGTGAGGCGGGCGGTTCCCCCGGTCAGCTCCCGGAACGCGGGGAGATCGGAGGCGACCACCGCGCAGCCGGCGGCCATGCCCTCGGCGACGGTCATGCCAAAGCTCTCGCCGCCGAGGTTGGGGGCCGCAAAAACGGCGGCGGATTGCAGCCAGGTGGACTTTTCAGCGTCGGTGACTCTGCCGACATATTGCACGTTGTCGCGTTCATTGCCCTCGGCGCCGATCACGACCAGCTCGGCTGAGGGATGTGCCTCGTGAACCTCTGCCCAGGCTTTAACCAACACTTCCAAGCCCTTCCTTCGATCGTCGCGGCCGACGAAGACCACGCGCTGACGATGCCGCTGTCCGCCACTTCGAAAGGACGAGGTCTGAATTCCGTTGGGAATGATTTGAACTGCCGGCCAGGGAAGGTCTGCCGCCACCGCACTCACCGCGGTCAAAACCCGCCGACGCCAAAGGCGGTCTGGCACGGCTCGGTAGAGCCAGTTCGCCCACTTCGGTTTGTCGGCATGAAAGGTGGCAACCAGCGGTTTGGCCACTCCGATCGCAGCCCAGCCGACCGCTGGAATCATGGGCTCGTGCAAATGCACCACATCGACATCGGCCATGGCTTCGGTGATCTTGGCCCGCACCCGGGGATCGAGGCGCAACGGCACTATCGATCGGTTTGCCTTGACTGAGATACTTCCACCTAGATCAACGCCATCTACAGCTCCCGGGCCGATCATCACTGGCTCGTCGCCGTTCTCACTAAGCAATCGGTTGAGCGCGTGGACTTGGTTCTGGACTCCGCCGAATCGGCTGAGGTCGTAAGGACAGATGAGCCCGACCTTCACGAATCCTCGAGATCAGACGGCCAGTTGGGCTGAAGCAGATGCCATTGCTCAGGGGCTTGCTTGATGCACAGCTCCATCGCCCGAGCGATCCTTTGGGTCATCTCGGTGATTCCGGCGGCGCCGTCCATCGACACCGGTTCGAGCACGACGCGATAGCCGCCGGGGGTGAAATAGGTGCCGGCGAGCACCACCGGAACCCCGGTTCGTCGGGCGAGCGTGGCCGGGCCTCCGGGGAGGGTGGTGCGTTCGCCAAAGAACTCGACTTCAACCCCGCGCTTGCCCAGATTGCGATCCGCGAGCAGAGCCACTGCCGCCTTGCGGGCCAGCGCCTGCTCGATGGCTCGGGGGGAGCCCCGGCCGTGGGGAATGACCGTTATTCCAAAGGCCGACCTCATGTCCACAAACCATTCGGTCAGCCGCCGATTCGGAAGCTGTTCCGCCACTGCCGCGACCTCGATTCCGGATCGCGGCCCCGCCACCGCCGCGGCCTCCCAGTTGCCGAGATGGGGAAGCACCAAAATCAAACCGGTATTACGCGCATTGATCATGTGCTCCAGGCCGATGATCTCGACTTGCGAGTAGATCTCCGCAACCCGCTCCGGGCCTGCCCACAGCGTCTCTGCCCAGTAGCGCCCATATGACCCGAACACTTCGTTGGTGATTTCTTCGAGGTCGACTTTCCGGCCGAGGACACAGGCCATGTGACGGCGAGCCATCCGCCTGCGCTCGCCCGCGAATCGCCCCCACAGCCTGCCACCAACGTCACCGAGTTTCCTTGCCGCCGGGAGCGGCAGCAAACGAACCACCCCCACCACTATTCGCAACAAGTAGTAGGTGAGGTCGTCTCTCACCGGAGGTTGTTGTAGGTGAGAAGAAACCGCCAGATGACCGTGGACCAGGTGGCGATGACCAAGACCCAAAGCATCGGCTCGATCAGCCCGACGAGCAGTCCGACCGTAAAAAGAATCACTCGCTCGGCCCGGCCCATCATCCCTCCCCGACCGTCAAGACCCTCGGCTTCCGCTTTGGCCCGCAGGTAGGGAACGAGGAGCGACCCCCCGAGCGCCGCGATGGTCAAGAGAACCAGTCGGCGATCGTTGGCCACCGCCGCAGCCAGCCCGCCAAGGACCGCCACCTCGCCGATCCGATCGGCCATCGCGTCGAGCAGCGCTCCGCGGGGAGATTCGGTACCGGCGGCGCGGGCAACCGAACCGTCGAGCCCGTCGAGGATCGAGCCAATGAGGGCTACGGTCGCTCCGCCCACGATCAGACCCTTTCCGATCAGGAAGGCACCGGTGATCGTCACCGCGAGCCCGAGCAGGGTCAGCACCAGCGGGGAGAATCCGAGCCGATTCAGACCCCGGCCGATCGGTTGCAACAACCACTGGACATGAGGCCGCACCCGAAGATCGATCACCGGCGGGAAATGTAGTGGGCATGGATGTGCCCAAGAACCTTGCAAGGGCTCATGTCTAAGCTCCGCGCCAGATTGCCCAAACCAGATTGACCAGGGAGGTCACATGATCCCCGAGAGGATCCGTAACGTGGCTTTGGTCGGCCACGGAGGCAGCGGTAAGACAACGCTCGCCGAGGCACTGCTCTATGTCACCGGCGCCACCACTCGACAAGGATCGATCGAAGCCGGCACCTCGATGCTCGATTTCGAGCCCGAGGAACAGGAGCGGAAGATCTCCCTCAGCCTTGCGGTGGCGAGCGTCACCTGGCTGGACCACAAGATCACGGTGATCGACACGCCCGGTTACATCGACTTTTCCGGGGATGCCCGTGCTGCGCTGCGGGCAGCCGACCTCGCTCTGTTCGTCGTGTCCGGCGTTGACGGCGTTGAGGTGCAGACCGAAATCCTCTGGCGGGCCGCCGAGGAAGAGGGGATTCCGCGGGCAGTCATCATCAGCAAGCTTGACCGAGAGCGTTCGTCGTTTACACGCGTCTTGGCCCAGCTCAGGGACACTTTCGGCAAAAGGATCGCTCC
>JBPCQV010000003.1:0-8233 GCA_050997725.1 Acidimicrobiia bacterium | reverse complement strand
GACATCGAGTTTCTTCATCTTGAGCATCGCCTCCATCACCCAGTCGGTTTTCTCCTTATCCGGCTCACTCCTCCGCAAGTCGCGGCCCGTGGGAACGATCTGCCACGACACCCCGAAGCGGTCTTTGAGCCAGCCGCATTGCTCCGACTCCGGCACTGCCGACAGTGCGTCCCAGTAGTAGTCGACTTCGTCCTGGTCCTCGCAGTTGACGATGAAGGAGATCGCCTCGTTGAACGTGAACTCGTGGGGCCCGGCGCTGTCCATCGCCCCGAACTCCTGGCCCGCGAGAGTGAATGGCCCGTAGGCGATGGTCCCTTCCCGGTCGGGCTCGGAGCCGGCGGGATAGCGGAACAGGTCCCCAACCTTCGCGTCGGAGAAAACCGAGCTGTAGAACTCGATCGCTTCTTCGGCTTGGCCGGTCCTCTGGCCGACGAACATCAGCGCGGGAATGATCAGTGTCGCTCCCTCGTCGGCGATTGAGATCTGCCACGAAAGCCCATAGCGATCGGCAAGCCACCCGTAGCGCTCGCTGAAGGGGTACGCCTGAAGCGGCATCAGCACCGAACCCCCCTCGGCCAGCTGCTCCCATAGCGCGTCGACCTCGGCTTCGCTCGGCAGGCTCACAAAGAACGAGATCGAAGGGTTGAACTTGAAGGCCGGTCCGCCGTTCAGACCATTGAACGAATAGCCATCGAGCTCATAGTCGACCGTCATCACCGATCCCGGCTGCTGGCCATGTATCTCCTGGCCCGCCTCCGGATACCGGGCTGTCTCCCGGATCTGAGAACTCTTGAACAGCGATGTGTAGAAGTGGGCCGCTTCCTCTGCTTCGTGGTCAAACCAGAGGCTGGGGATGATCTCCTGCTCGGGCATGGCTTCCTCTTCGTCGATTCCCGTGCCCGCTAAGAATGCCACGTCGCTGGTCCACGTACTCCCGCCACGCCTGTTTGTTTGGTTTTCCTATCTGCGGAGCCGCCGCGCCAGTTGCTTTCGCGACCGAGTCGGTTTCTTGAAAGTCCCGATTTGGTCGAGAAAAGGTTTAGCTACTCAGAGCCCCTTGGGGTGCCAGACGGTCTTGGTCTCGGTGAACGCGGCAATCAAGTAGGGAGACTGGCTGTCGGTGAAGCCGTTCTTGCCGACCAGACGCTTGACGTTGTGAACCGCGCCCTGCTGCGCGCGCAGTGCAACCTCGGGCGTGGCCCCGGCGAGGTCCACGGCATTTACGTCCATATGGTCCGATAGCCACGGGACAAGCTCTTCCGCCGAACCAGTGAGGATATTGACCACACCCGGTGGAACATCAGAGGTCTCAAGAACCTCGGAAAAAGTGATCGCCGGCAGGGGCTGGCTTTCGGAAGCGACGACAACAGCCGCGTTTCCCGAAACAATCACCGGTGCCAATCGCGAAACCAAACCGAGCAAAGCCGGAGTTCCCGGGGCAATGATGCCGACCACCCCGGTCGGCTCCGGCGTCGAGACGTTGAAGAACGGTCCCGCCACCGGGTTGAGGTTGCCAAAGATCTGGGTGAACTTATCGGCCCAGCCGGCATACCAAACCATGCGATCAATCGAGTCGCTCACCTCGTTTCGGGATCGGGCAAGGGTAAGTCCGCCCAATCCTAACTGTTCAGTAAAGGTTGAGGCTCGGTCTTCGATCATCTCGGCGATCCGATAAAGGATCTGGCCGCGGTTGTAGCCGGATTTTGCCGCCCACTTCTCTTGGGCGCCGCGAGCAGCGCGGACCGCGTCCCGGAGGTCCTTTCGCGACCCTTTTCCCACCCGAGCGAGGACTTCGCCTTCGGCAGACAGTGCCGGGTAGCTCCGGCCCGACTCGGAGCGGGGGAACTCGCCGTTGATGTAGAGCTTGTAGGTCTTCCTCACGCCTAGTCGTTCATTTGCGCGGCTCATCCGTCAAACCCCTTCAAGTAAGCGAGCAACCCGTGCCGGCCGCCTTCGCGCCCAAAGCCTGACTCCTTGTACCCTCCAAAAGGCGAGGCGGGGTCGAACTTGTTGTAGGTATTGGCCCACACCACTCCGGCTTGAAGCCGATCGGCCATCCACAGGATCCGCGACCCCTTCTGGGTCCACACCCCGGCCGATAATCCATAGGGGGTGTTGTTGGCCTTCTCCACCGCTTCGTCTGGAGTCCGAAAACTCATGATCGAAAGGACGGGACCGAATATTTCCTCCTGGGCGATCCGATGCGACTGCGACACCCCGGTGAAGAGCGTCGGGCGGAACCAGAAGCCGTTGCCAGGTAGTTCGCACGCGGGTTGATACATCTCCGCCCCCTCTTCCTGGCCGGCCTCGACGAGTTCGGAGATGCGGGCAAGCTGCTCGGCGGAGTTGATCGCTCCGACATCGGTGTTCTTGTCCAACGGATCGCCGACTCGCAGTGTATTGAGACGCCGCTTGAGCTTCTCGACAAACCGGTCGTGAATCGTCTCCTGCACGAAAAGTCGGCTGCCGGCACAACACACGTGACCCTGGTTGAAGAAGATCCCGTTGATCACTCCTTCGATCGCCTGGTCGATGGGGGCGTCGTCGAAGATGACGTGGGCGGCCTTTCCCCCCAGCTCGAGGGTCAATCGCTTGTCCGTCCCGGCGAGCGATGTCGCGATCCGTTTGCCAACCGTGGTCGAACCGGTGAAGGCGACTTTGTCAACGTCGGGATGCTCGACCAGCGCGGCCCCGGTCTCCCCTGCGCCCGTGATGATGTTGATCACTCCCGGCGGAAGCCCCGCTTCGGACGCCAATTGGGCGAAAAGCAGCGCCGAAAGCGGTGTGGTCTCGGCCGGCTTCAACACCACCGTGTTGCCCGCCGCCAACGCGGGCGCGACCTTCCACGCCAGCATCATCAAGGGGAAGTTCCAAGGGATTACCTGCCCGGCCACACCTAACGGCTCTGGCTTCAAACCCGGGAAGGCATATTCGAGCTTGTCCGCCCAGCCGGCGTAATAGAAGAAATGAGCCGCGACCAATGGGAGGTCGACGTCGCGTGACTCCTTGATCGGCTTCCCACCGTCCAATGTCTCAAGGACCGCCAACTCGCGCGATCGTTCCTGAACCATTCGGGCAATCCGGAAGAGGTACTTCGCCCGTTCAACCCCGGACATGTCCCCCCACCCGTTGTCAAAGGCGGCGCGGGCCGCCTTGACGGCCATGTTGACATCGGCTGCGTTTGCGCTGGCGACCTTGGCGAGGGGCTCTTCGGTGGCGGGGTTGATGGTTTGGAAGTACTTCTTCGATAAGGGGGCGCGGAACTTCCCATCGATGAACAGGCCATAGCGACTTTCGAGCTTGACGATGTCGGTTGCTTCTCGACTTGGCGCATATGCCCAGTCGAGGCTCTTCGGCGCCGGCAGATTCTTTGCCACCCTCAGTCCTTGGTGAAGTAGTCGCCGGCTTGATAGCGGCCGGTGTTTAGCCACCGAATCTGCATCAACACGTCGTTGAGCAAGGACGACGCGCCGAAACGGAACCAATCGGGAGTCATCCAGCGCAGCCCGAGCGTTTCGTTGACCACGACGAGATAACGGATCGCATCCTTTGAGGTCCGAATCCCGCCCGCTGGTTTCATTCCGATCTGGACTCCGGTGGCATTTTCGAAGTCGCGGATCGCTTCGAGCATGACCAGCGTCACCGGGATGGTGGCGGCCGGTTGGACCTTTCCGGTGGAGGTTTTGATGAAGTCGGCTCCGGCCGCCATCGCCAGCATCGAAGCTCGCCGGACCTCGTCGAGTGTGCCGAGCTCGCCAGTCTCGAGGATGACTTTCAGGAGGGCCTTGCCCTCGCAGATTTCCTTGACACGGCGGATCTCATCAAAGACGCGGAAGTACTCGCCGGAAAGAAACGCGCCGCGGTCGATGACCATGTCGATCTCGTCGGTGCCCATCGCCACCACCGAAGCCGTCTCCGCGAGCTTGGCCTTGGTGTCGAGCTGTCCGGAAGGGAAGTAGGTCGCAACCGCCGCGACCTTGACTCCACTACCTTCCACCGCTTGCTTGGCGTAGGGCACCATTGCCGGATAGACACATACCGCGGCCACCGCTGGGACTGACGGATCGACGGGGTCGGGGCGCTTTGCCTTCGCCGAAAGTTGTGCGATTTTGCCCGGCGTGTCCTTACCTTCGAGCGTGGTCAAATCCATCATCCGGACGGCGAGCAGCAGGGCGTCCATCTTCGAATCCTTCTTTATCGAGCGGGTGGCGAGGGAGGCGACCCGCTCTTCCACGCCCACCTCATCCACCGAAGGGACCGACCGCACAAACGAGGCCAGGCTGGCATTGGTGATCCGACCCGGAAGGACCGAGGTGCGGTCAGGCGCAACGGCTATTGCCACTTGGGAGAGGGTAGCTAGCGGGGCGCGCCGGTCACGTGGGCCGAGATCGATCTTCGAGCTCCCATGCATGATCGAGCGCGTGCCAGGCGGACCGGCGAACGTAGTAGCGGGCCTCCCCCTTGAACCGCGCTACAGGCACCGTTCTCTGGGCCGTTATCCGCGCTTTTGCGGTATGCGAACCCTGGGTTCGGGTATCTAGCCCCTTGCGCGAAGCTCGACCCGGCGGATTTTGCCGGAGACAGTCTTGGGGAGTTCTTCGACGAATTCGATCTCGCGCGGGTACTTGTAGGGAGCGGTCGTCTGTTTGACGTGGTCCTGGATCTCGCGAGCCAGCTCGTCGCTCGGTTCGTAGCCGGATGCCAGAGTGACAAATGCTTTCACGATTTGGCCCCGCTGGGGATCGGGTTTGCCCACCACCGCCGCCTCGGCCACGGCCGGGTGCTCGATCAGGGCCGATTCGACCTCGAACGGGCCGATGCGATAGGCCGCCGAGATAATGACGTCATCATCGCGGCCGACAAACCAGATGTAGCCGTCAGCGTCCATCGTCGCCCGGTCGCCGGTGTAGTACCAGCCGTTGCGAAACACCTCGGCGTTGCGTTGGGGGTCCTTCCAATATTCGGTGAAGAGACCGACGGGGCGCGGTTCGGTCCGCACCGCGATGTGACCCTCCGCTCCACGGTCGACGATCTCGCCGTCGTCATCGACGATCTCGATGTCGAAACCGGGAACCGCAAGACCCATCGAACCGGGCTTGACCACGAGACCCGGGAAGTTAGCGACCAGATTGACGGTCTCGGTCTGTCCATAGCCGTCATAGGGATAAAGCCCGGTGTGCTTCTTCCACGTCGCGATTACCTCCGGGTTCAGAGGCTCACCCGCCGACATGCAATGACGCAGGGTCGACCAGTCGTACGAGTCGAGATCAAGCTGGACGAAAGCACGGTAAAGCGTGGGCGGCGCACAGAAGGTGGTGATGCGGTGTTGGCTGATCATCCGCAGAATCAGGTCGAGGTCGGGCTTGCCGGAACCGTTCCATTGAAAGACGGCGGCTCCAATCTGCCATTGCCCAAACACCCCCCAAGCGGCCTTGGCCCAGCCCGTGTCGGATACGGTCCAGTGGAGATCGTCGGGTCCGAGATCCATCCAGAAGCGGGCGGTGAGGATGTGGCCAAGGCCATAAGAGGCATGAGTGTGCACGACCATCTTGGGATGGGCGGTGGTTCCCGAGGTGAAGTAGAGGAGGAAGGGATCGGAAGCAGCGGTCGGATCATTCGTCGCCGGGTCGGATGTCTGTGACGAGGTATCCCATACGGTCCAGCCGGGCCGATCCGCCCCAACGACGAGTTGGAGCGTGAGAGCGTTTCCTTCGATCGCATCGATGCGGCCGGCGCCATCGTTGTCGGTGATTGCCACCTTGGCCTCAGCGGCCTCGAGCCGGTAGGCGATGTCCCGAGAGGTGAGAAGCGTGGTGCCCGGCATGGGGACGGCGCCGATCTCGAAACAGCCGAGCATCACGTCGTACCACTCGACGACTCGGGGGAGCTGCACAAACACCCGGTCACCGTGTTCAACACCGAGACCGGCGAGCAGGTTGGCGGCTTGGTGGGCCCGTGTCGCCATGTCAGCAAACGTGTAACGACCGGTCACGTTCCCCTCGTTGTCGACCGCGAGCAGGGCTAGCGCCTGGGGACGTTCGCGTGCCTGCCGGGCGAGGATGTCGAGGGTGTAGTTGAACCGCTCCGGAACGTCGAGCTCAAACTCGTCTCTGATCTGTCGGTACTCAGTCAAGTCCTTCATACTTTGAGGGTAAATGCCAAACGTGCCACGTGTTCCGCCGACCCTCGATGTTGAGCGCGAACTCGTGGCGGCCGGTAAGAGCCGCATTGCCGGCGTCGACGAGGTCGGGGTCGGGGCCATTGCTGGGCCGGTGATCGCAGGCGCGGTCGTGCTCCCACTCGACCAAGGGTTTGACGTATTACTCGAGCAGCTGGGCGAGGTTCGAGACAGCAACCACACCAAGCGGTACAAGCACGCACGCTTGGGCAACCTCATCAGGCAAATCGCCAGCCCCGACGTGGCCGTCGGCATAGTCGATGTCGATGAGCTGGAGAAGATCCGGGATCAGAATCGAGCGACGACGATCGCCAGCAACCGTGCGCTGGCCGGCTTGTCCCGCCCACCCGATGTCGTCTTGTTGGATGGCGGGGTCTCGGTCGACGCCGACGGCTTCGATGTTGTCCAGGTTCCGAAGGTCGTGGGTGGCACGCCAAGCCTTTCCATTGCTGCCGCGTCGATCCTCGCGATGGTGGCGATCGCCGAAGTCATGCACGGATACGCGGAAAGGTATCCCGGCTTCGGCTTCGAACGACACTCCGGATATCCGAACTCAGAGCATCTGGACGCCCTCGCCCAATTTGGCCGACTACCCGTGCACCACAGTTTTCACCGCTTCGTTCAGGGCCGTTAGCTTTCGCAACCGACGCCGTCGCCCTCGCGATCGAGGTCGAACTCGTCGTAGCCGACCACAGAGACCGGGCCCTGCACATAGTTGGGCCCGTTGCCTGATCCGCCCGCACAGTCGTAGTCGCCGATCCCCACGCCCAGGCACACATTCAAGTACGAGCTGTGGCAGCTGACGACCGGAGCCCTTGTCACCGGGGCTCCAGTGGTGGTTGGCGGAGCCGTGGTGGGCGGAGCCGTGGTGGCCGGAGCCGTGGTTGGCGGAGTCGTAGTGGTGGTGACGATTGACGTTGTCGTCGATGAAGTGGTCGTGGCCATGCTCGTAGCTGTCGCCACTAGCCCCCACAGCGCCAGGCCGTCAACTTCCGCCCGCAGCTGCGCGTCGGCGAGCGCGTCGGCTTGGGTTGTATCCGGTTCGTACCGCGTGGCGACGGCCAAACCGCTCTCGACCATCGCCTCGTTGACAAACAGTTCGCCGACATAGACAGAGCGGAGAAGACGTCCGAAGCGATCGCGATCGGACTGGTCGCGGACAAGAAGGACCGTTCGCTCACCGATCAGCGAGCCGAGCAGCGTGCTCGCCTCCTCCCACATCGGATCGCCTCGATCCGGCGCGTCGATGCCGATCATCCGGACCGGCTCGTTGGCACCATCCGCCGACAACACGCGGAAAGTGTCGCCGTCGGTGATCGAGGCCACTTCCACGAGGCCATCGAACGGCTCTGCGATCGTGACCTCAGGAGCTTCGGTCTCGAAAGTCGTGGAAGGGGTCGAGGGCAGCTGTTGAGCAACATCGCCGCATGCAACGAAGACAAGCGCGGCCACCGCCACCCACGGGTTTCGTCGGACCAACATGACGGGGCTTCAAGCTACGCCTTCCCGGCTCGCAGGCAGGCGGATTGTCCCCGAATCACCCAACCGTAGGGTGCAGGACTGGCCGAAAACCATTGCGCAATGCCACAACTGACGTTGGCGGGGTGAGCACGGTGACCTCGCGGTGCACAGGTCGCGGAACCGGATTGGTCCATCCCCCAAACGAAAATGCCAGCAATCGATCTTCGAGGACAACGGCGGCAACTCCCGTTCCTTCCTGGATAACGGTTCCGCTGGGCAAGTCCTCGATCGCAGTCGACCAGATGCGTCCACGCTCGGCGGCCAAACGACGGTTCATCTCCGGCGCCGATGGTCCGCCGAGGGCGACCTGATAGGACAGGTAGTCGTCGCGACGGCATTGACCACACGGCCGATGCCCCGCCGCCAAGGCGACCGCATCATCGAGAAAAAAGAGCTGCGTCCAGCGCCGGGGTGCGTTCGTGGGGTGTCTCCAGCCCCGGTACTCGAGCAAACACGTGATCCAGAGGTCGCCAACGTGATGCCGCACAACCTCTCCCCGTTCGTCGACCAGACAACCTCGATTGCCCGTGAACA
>JBPCQV010000179.1:0-4525 GCA_050997725.1 Acidimicrobiia bacterium | reverse complement strand
CCGCTTACCGAGCTCGGCTTCCGCCATCAAGTGATCGCAATCGAGATCGTCGATCCTCGCGAGGGCGAGATTCCCGACGTGGGCGAGGTGGTTCTGATGGATCCAGAAACCGGTCGCCAGCTTCGAGTCGACACGACTTCTTCCCGACTGCGGGAAGCCTTTGCGGACGCGGCGCAAGCCGAGCGGGCGCAGGTGGAGCGGGCCCTGGCCGCGGCCGGCGTCGGCCACCTTCGACTTTCAACCGCGGGCGACTGGCTCCGCGACCTAGTCGAGTTCCTCAGACGGCAAAGGATGGTTAGGTGAGCCTCAGGGCCGGGTGAACGTGGCGGTGACCGTTGCATCCGCCGTCATCACCACTTGGCAGGCGCCCGTGCCGGTGCAGGCACCCGACCAGCCTGTGAAGATCGACCCGGTCGTCGCCTTTGCGGTCAGAACCACGGTGGTGCCGGACACGTAGGTCTCAGTGCAGTCGCCACCACATTTGATTCCCGCCGATGCGCTCCGCACAGTGCCGGTGCCGGTGCCGGCCTTGGTCACCGTCAGCACGAAAGGCCCGCTGCCCCCGCCGCCATTGGTGATCGTGAAGGTGACAGTGGAAATCGCTGAGACATTGTTGAAGGCATCGACTGCCTGCACGGTCACTGTGTGAGTACCCAATGCCAGACCGGAGTATGTGACCGAACCGTTGGTGCCGGAGCCGCAGCTCGTGACCGCAGCGCCGTCGAGCCGGCACTCGAACGTCACGGCTTCCGAGGACGTATAGCTGATAGTCGCCTTGGTTTCGGATGTAGAGGCTGGAGGCGCGGAGGTGATGGTCAGCGTCGGGTTGGTGACGAAGTTGTTGAGCTTCGTGGCCATCTCGGACTGGATCACGGCATAGCCAGAGTTGTTCCAGAGGTTTGTGATTTCCCACGGGTCGTTGTCCAGGTTGAATAGCTGGACTTCACCCGTTCCCTGTATCACGATGTATTTGTACCAAGCGCCATCCGAACCCTTGGCGACGATCCCGTCCAGAGCGTTCCTGTTGAAAGGGTATTTGTTCTCGTACAGGCCCCACTCGGTTCGCCACGGAGCTGACTGGTTCTGGAGAATCGGCACCAAGCTGCGCCCGTCGACCCGCAGCGTAGGAGAGACCCCAGCCAGGTCGGCGATCGTCGGGGCAATGTCGATGTTGAGGACGTAGTTCGACTCGTCCCGCACGTCTGAGCTGGCGCCCGCGCAGACCGCCGGGGGACACACCACCACATACGGCACTCGGTGGCACTCCATGTAGGGACACTGCTTGCTCGTGAGGCGGTGTTCAAGAGTGGCGAATCCGTTGTCGGAGATGAAGACCCAGACGGTGTTGGCCAATCGTCCATCGGTAGCGAGCTCGTCGTAGAGAATGCCAACGAGGTCGTCAACCGCGCGAGTCGACTCCAACGCGGTATCTATCGCCTCGAGCGATCGCTGCAGCGAACTGCTTGAGGAGGGCGAGGTCGGGAGGTACGCGGGCGTGTTGGGCGTTGGGACCACGTTGTGGCTGGGATACATCGGTAACGACAAGCTGTCGTAAATGTTGTCGTAGCGGCTGGCAGGGATGGTTGGGCTGTGCGGCGCGACCGGAGCGAGGTACAGCAGAAACGGGGTTGTCTGGTCGGCTCGCAAGAACTCCAGACCTAGCCAGCAAATGCGGTCGGTCGAGTAATTGTTGCCTTCGGCGCAGGCTGCTTCCGATGTCGAGTCGACCGTGTTCAAGTGGGTTATCGCGGGCGCGGAGTCTCCCTCCTTCCAGTCGATCCACGGGTAGTTGGTGTACAGGTTGTCAGTGCTGGCGTGCCCGTGGAAGCTGTGGAACTCGTCCCAGCCCGGCGGGATGTAGTTCACCCAAGCACCGAGGCCGTAGCCGTTGAGGTACTTTCCTATGAGCCCAGTGCGGTACCCGGCTCCATCCATCCACGTCGCCAATGTGGAGTTGTCTCTGAAAAGTGTCCCTTCGTTGATGGCGACACCGGTATGGCGGGTGTATTGACCCGTGAGGATGCTCGCCCGCGATGGGCAGCAAAGCGCTTGGGTGACCTCGCCGCGCAAAAACGCGGTGCCGTTGGCGATCAGGTTCTCGGTGAGCTCCGGCATGCACGAGTTGCTACCTGCGTTGAAGTCCGTGCCGTCAACCGCCGGAAAACATCGCCCAATCGTGTCCCACCGTTGATCGTCGGTAACCACCACCACGAAGTTTGGTTGTGCTTGCGCGTTGACCTGGGCAGCCGCAGGCGTTGTTCCCGGTGACCCAGCCGCCGCGAGCAGCGCGGCGAATACGACCAAGCACAAGAGTCCGACCCGGCCCGCCACGCTCTCGTATCCCTCCTGAGCTGAGCATAACGAGGTGCCGCTCCGCGAGCTATGGGGAGGAAGGCTCATCGATGGGTACGGGGGCGAGGGGCTAGCCATTTCGGACGACTTGGCTGGCCGCGGAAGGATTTCCGTTCGCAAATAAAAGCCCCGCGAGCACAATGTTCGCGCCAGGGTCCAAGGGAGATCGGCATGAAGCGCGGCGGCGGGTTTAGGTGAGCTTTCAATTTCCCGCCGCGCTCTTCGCCCTGGCGCTGATTCCTTTGCTCACGCTCGCGCATGTCAGTCTGCAACGGCGGCGGCACCGATACGCAGTGCGGTTCACCAATCTCGACCTGCTCGCCACCCTTGTCGACCACCAACCAGGGTGGCGGCGTCACGTTCCGCCGGTGCTCTTCCTGGCGGCCCTCACCGCCGCCATCGTCGGCCTCGCCCGCCCTGAGGCAAGGATCACGACCGCACGAGAAGAGGCGACGATCGTGCTGACCACCGACACCTCGGGCTCGATGGGCGCCTTCGACGTTCAGCCCAGCCGGCTAACCGCCGCCCAAGACGCGGCGAGGTTGTTGCTCGAGCATCTGCCGCCCGATATTCGGGTGGCGCTGGTGCAGTTTTCGACCGAAGCGAGAGTCCTCTCCCCTGCAACCCGCGATCGCGAGCTGCTGCTCGGCGCGCTCTCCTCGTTGCGGGCCGAAGGCAGGACGGCACTCGGCGACGCGATCGCCTTCTCGGTCGAAGTCGGAGTGAACGCCACCCAGGAGGGAGGGGACAAGGAAGGGCCGCTCCCGGTGTCGATCCTCTTGCTCTCCGACGGTGCCAACACTGCGGGCGTACGAGAGCCGCTCGAGGCGGCCGCCCTCGCCGCCGACTTGGGCATCCCGGTCTTTGCGGTGGCGTTGGGCACGCCGGAAGGCACGGTCCGAATCGTCGACGTCTTGGGCAACGTCGAAACGATCTCAGTTCCTCCCGATCGCGAGACTTTGATGCGGATCGCCGAGCAGACCGGCGGGCAGTTCTTCGATGCGCCCACCGCGGAGGAACTCAAGAACGTTTACCTCGAGATCGGCTCGCGAGTCGGCTACGAGACCGAAACTCGTGACCTCAGCTACTTGTTTGCGGGCCAGGCTGGCCTCCTGATGTTGGCCGGCGCCGCTTTTTCGGCGGTCTGGTTCAACCGCTTTCCGTAACCGGCTGCAGCAGGTCGAGGCAGGCGCGGATGAGAACCTCGGTCACGACTTCGACTTGTTCGAGCGATACCCACTCGTCGGGCGCATGCGCCTGGCGGATGTCACCCGGCCCATAGACCAAAGGTGTTGACTTGCCGACTCTCTGCCAGAGCGCCATGTCACATCCATAGGGAACCCCGATATTGGCCGGCCGCTGGCCGATGACGTTGGCGGCGGCGTCGGCCAGGGTCGCCACCAGGGGATGAGTGCCGGAGATCGCGGCCGACCCGAACGCTCCCCCGGTCCGCGTCACCGTCGGCGGGTGGTCGGCGAGCCAGGGGTCTGCGGACGCCTTGGCGAGAACCTCTTGAATCACTCGCTCCTCGGCTGTGGCGATTGTCTCGCCCAACGCGACACCCATCCGAACCTCGGCTCGAAGATGTTCCATGACACTCGCCGACCAGACTCCGCCACTGACCTTCCCGACGTTGGTGGCATAGGGGGTGCCGAGGGCGAGCATCAAGTCGTTCTTCTCCTGGGAATTGATCCCGCGTTCGATGTCTTTGAGCGCCTGATGAATCAACCAAAAATGATCGAGGGCGTTCTCGCCTTCGGGGGCGATCGAGGCATGGGCTGATCTCCCGGTTATCTCGATCGTGAAGGTCAGGGCCCCGCCATGTGCGATCACGATCTGCGGGCTCCCAGCCCGCGAGGTGGGCTCGGTGATGATCACCAAATCGCCTCCCCAACCGCGCCGGATCGCAGCCAAGGTGCCGGTTCCCCCACCCTCCTCACCCGGCACCAAAACGATCTGGAGCTCGCCGGCGAAGTCGCGTCCCCGTCGCGCGATCGCGGCGAACGCTTCGACCGCGGCCACCACGCCGCCTTTCATGTCGCAAGCGCCGAGGCCATAAAGGCGGTCGCCGTCTCGCCATGGGGTGAATGGATCGCTCGTCCATTTGTTTCCGGGAGGAACCGTGTCGACATGCCCGGTGAGGGTCACGGTCGGGCCGGGACGATCCCCGACC
>JBPCQV010000157.1:0-9516 GCA_050997725.1 Acidimicrobiia bacterium | reverse complement strand
GGTCTACCTGGCCATTCACACGGGCAACCCGACTCCCGATCTGGTCGCCATCAAATACCTGGAGGCGTTGCAAGTTGTCGCCAACGGTCAGGCGACCAAGATCTTCCTGCCGATGGACTCGACAGTCGCCATGGGCGCACTGGCCGCCGCCGGCGAGCTCTTCCGCGACAGGCCTTAACCGCTTCCCAAACCTAAGGTATGCGTGGTGGCCTAGCCACCACAATCGCCTAAAGAATGACCGGCGCGCTCTCTATTGCGCGCTGGATCATGTTCCGAACCATCTCCGGCTCTTCTTTGAGCATTCGATAGGTGATTCGGAGAACCCGCCATCCCGCCAGCAAGGCGTGGTTGTCGCGCAGCCGATCGGTTTCGAACGCCTCCAGGGTCGAGTGCCACGCTCGTCCGTCAACCTCGATGATCAGGCGCCACTGCGGATAGGCGAAGTCGACCCTTCCCGGACGTATTGGCCTCCAGGGCAACGGAAACTGGACGACCGGCTCGGGGAACCCCGAGTCGGAAAGGAAGCGCAGGGTCAGCAGCTCGAGCTCGCTATCTCCCACGAGTGTCTCACCGACTCGCAGCTCCAGAACTTTGCTCATTGTGCGCATCCCGGGTTTGCCCCGTCTCGTCAAGTTCCTGACTTCTGTGCAAATGGCGTCGAGCGTTGTTCGCTTGTCCACGATGATCCGATCGACGATCGGACCGATCTGATGCGGTTTCATCTGGCTCGCCAAGTCGATGACGGTGCGAACGATGGTCGTAACTGCTAGGTCGTGGATCTCGATGACGTATTGAGGACCCAGGTCGGTGGATTGGTGCACGATGACGTCGGGAAAGCGATAGGTCCGCCGGACCCTGACGGTGACGACCGCCAGCCCGCGTCGAACGCGCGGCAGATCGTGGATCTCGGCAGCCGATTCGTGGGAGACGACGGCGCCTAACGCGGCACATGCAGCCGCGAGCTGGCCCCGCACGGTCGTATCGAAACCAGGAATGAGGTACAGCCCTAGAGACTCCGCTTTCCAAAGGCCCGACTCGGTGCGGTGGCGAATTGATGCGGGGCTCATTCCACAGGCGATGGCTTGGCGGCGGGTCACGTATCCGGATTGACGGCCGGCGAGTTCATAGGTCTTGAGTTCGGCAGGAGTGATCACCCACCCAGCATGAGTCCTGGATGGGCTCGTGCCTAGATGGTTGTCCCCCCATTCTGAAGGCAATTGTGGTGGCCTAGCCACCACGCAAACCTTAGGTTTGAGTTTTGGTGATGCCGCGGAGCGTCAACTCCACCTCGAAGTCTTCCACCGGGGGATAGAAGACCATCGTGTAGAGGTCGCAGCGGTCCGACCCGTCACCCTCGAACCAAGCCGCGACCCACTTCCCGTCGTCGAAAGGACCGACCACGGCGTCGGTCCCGGCAACGTCTACCTGACCCCGCTCCCCGGGCCAGTCGGCGGGAGGAAGCGTTCCTCTGATTAGGGCGATCGCCAGGGTCCCGTCGCTCGTGACCCAGAACACCGAGCGAGTGCCGCCGATGGCCGTGAATTCGTCAAGCTCGATGTCGCCTAGGTCGGATGCCTCGCCCGTCACCCGAGTGGGGAGCTCGGTGACCTGATATTCGAGGGGAGGACACTCGACCAGTGGCGCCGCCGTGGAAGTCGTGGAGCTTGGGTCGACTGACGTTGAAACAACGACGCTGGTGGTGACACCGGCCTCCGAACCACAGGCCGCAACCGCCAAGGCGACCAATATCGAGGCAACGCGATGCATCAGTCCAAGATAGAAGGGCCGCCCAAGCGCTCCGGGTACCTGGCCGACCGTCCGGCCCTGGCTGCGATCTTGGGGGCGTTGGTCATCGCCACCTCGGCGATCCTGTTTCGTCTGGCGGAGGTGACCCCAGCTACCGCCGCCGTCTTTCGTTGTTTCTATGCACTTCCATTGCTGATGCTGATCGCCCGGCGCGAGCAGCGAGCTCATGGTCCGATCGATCGACGCGTGATCGGCTTGGCAGTGATCGCCGGCCTTTTCTTCAGCGCCGACCTGTTGTTCTGGCATCACGCGATCGAGGAGGTCGGCGCCGGTCTCGCCACCGTCCTCGGCAACACCCAGGTGATATTCGTCCCCCTCCTCGCCTGGTTGGTCCTCTCTGAGCGGCCGCGGCCAGCGCTCATCTGGTCGATTGGTCTGGTCATGCTCGGAGTCGTGCTGATCTCGGGAATCGGCGGGGCGGCCTACGGACGAAATCCGGGACTCGGGGTGATCTTTGGAGCCGCGACGGGTCTCTCCTACGCCGGGTTCATCCTCGTGCAACGGAGTGCCAACCGCGACGATCGACGTCCGGGCGGCCCGTTGCTCGTGGCCACGGCCGCCGCCGGCCTGTCTTCGTTGTGTGCGGGCTGGCTGCTGGGCGAGATCGATCTCCGGCTGACCTGGCCCGCCCATGGCTGGCTCCTCTTGCTCGGTCTCGGTGTCCATGCGGGCGGTTGGTTACTGATCAGCATCGGCCTCCCCCGGCTCCCGGCTGCTGTCACCTCCGTTCTGCTGACGATCCAGCCGGTCGCTTCTGTCATCCTCGGACGGCTGATCTTTGCCGAGACCCCGTCGCCCCTTCAACTCGGTGGAGTCGCGCTAGTGGTAGTCGGGCTCGTCGTCACCGGACGCCAGCGCCGCCCAATTTCGCCAAGCGGTAGGGTGGCCGGATGAGCCACAAAGACGCCGCCCGTACTGCTATTGAAGGCCACCGCGATGCTCTCGTCGAGATCAGCCAATGGATGTACGAAAACCCCGAGGTTGCGTACGAGGAGCGCGAGAGCTCTGCCCGATTGGCGCAATTCTTGAGCGACAACGGCTTCCAGGTCGAGTTTCCCGCTTACGGACTGGAGACCGCTTTCGTGGCGCGCGCGGGGAGCAGCGGGCCTGAGGTTGTCATCTGCGCCGAGTACGACGCTCTTCCCGGCGTCGGCCACGCGTGCGGCCACAACATCATCGCCACCTCGGCTCTAGGCGCCGGCGTCGGGTTGCTAAAGGCAGCAGACGAACTCGGCTTTCGAGTCGTCGTGTTGGGCACCCCGGCCGAGGAGAAGTTCGGCGGCAAGGTGGACTTGATCAACGCCGGCGCTTTTGCGGACGCGGCCTTCTCGATGATGGTCCACCCCTCGACTCATGACGTCGTCGATCCCAACATCATCTCCGTTTCGCACGTCGATGTGCTCTACCACGGCAAGGACGCTCACGCCTCCGCCTACCCGTGGCTCGGGGTCAATGCCCTCGACGCGTTCGTGCAGGCCTATGTCAACGTCGCCACCTTGCGCCAGCAACTCGAGCCGACAGACAAGGTCCACGGGATCATCACCCACGGCGGCGCGGCTGCCAACCTCATCCCGTCGTTTACCCGCTCGTCGTGGTACGTGCGCGCTCCAGAACAGAACCGGCTCGATGTTCTTCTGCCGCGAGTATTGGCTTGCTTCGAAGCCGCGGCCACCGCCACCGGTTGCAAGGTTGAGTTCGACTACGTCGGCCACACCTACGAGGACATGCTCAGCAATGATCTCCTGGCGAACTACTTCGTAGCCAACTCAAAATCGCTTGGCCGCCATATGTTGCGCGGTTCGGACCTTCCGCCCTCATCCTCGGGATCAACCGACATGGGCAACGTTTCCAAGGTCGTGCCTTCGATTCATCCGATGTTGAGCATCGACTCGCTGCCGGCGGTGAATCACCAGCCCGAGTTCGCCGCCGCCACCGTCACTGATGCTGGCCACACGGCCATGATCGACGGCGCCGTGGCGATGGCATGGACCGTGCTCGACGTCGCCGAAAACAACAGCTGGGACGAAATCACGCTTTAGCCGATGGCGTAAAACTTGCCGTCGCGGACCCCGACGTAGATTCGGCCTTTCCAAACCGCAGGCGTCGACTCGATGCATGACTCGGAGAGCTGGAAGCTCCAGGACAAAACCGGTTGGCGAGGGTTGGCGAGCGAATAGGCCCGGACCTCGCCGGTACAGGTGGCCACCAGGAGCTCCTCGCCGACGATGACTGGCGACGACCACGAGTGCCAACCGATCTCCTCGGACCAAGTCACCTCACCGGAGACGGCATCGACCGCAAGCAGATCACCCGGTTGGGTGGACGCGTACACCATCCCGAAGCCGATCGCCGGTGTCGCCCACATTCCGCCAACGTCGTTGCCGCCCGGGACCTTGATCCCCCATACAAACGGGTCATCGGCGCTGGGGTCCAGCTTGATGAGCTGGCCGAGCTCCTCGCTGCGGGCGTTCTTGCGCTCCTCCTCGACCGCCACGTAAATCATTCCCTCGGCATCAGAAACAAGGGTGGCGTCGGTGTCATCGCCCACCCAGTAATCGAAGGCGACCGGGGCATTCCCATTGGCAACATCGGACACGTCGAAGCCGACGACCCGACCGCCCGAGTTCGCCAAATACGCCACCTGGTCATGGACCATCACCGAGCTTTCGATCGAGACGTTGCGCCCGACGTCGGCAAGCAGCTCGTTTGTCCAAGCGGGGGTAGAGAAGACGATCTCAGGAGCGACCGTCACCAAGCCGTCTCCGCCGAGAGCACGATTGAGCTTGACGGCGAAGAACCAGCCGTTCTCGCCGCCCTCGTAGAGGATGTCGTCGATGACCACCGGGTTCCCGTCCCAATCGTCATTCCAAATCCCGTCGACCGCATCGGCGTCGAGGCTCCACAACTCGGTGGGGGTTTCCCGATCGAGCGCAACAATGCGGAGCTTGTTGTCGCGCGATCCGAAATAGAGAAGCGGGAATCCATCGGGGTCCAGGGTGACCGAGCCTTTGATGATGTCGCCCGTGACGAACGCGGGGCGCAATTCTTCGGCGGTGTCAGCATCGAGGAAGTGGACCGCTTTGTCGTAGGCGCCGAAGATGACCTCGGTCCTGCCGTCGGGTCGCTCCCACACGACGGGCTGGCCGGTCCAGCCGCTGCCGCACCACTGGCTGGTGACGCCCGCCACCGACGATGAGCCACACAGCAAACCATCACCGGGGTAGCTCCAGGCGATGGCGGGGTTGGAAGGGAGCGGCCCTTGGCCGTAGTAGGTACGGGTGGGGTTGCCACGGAACATGGTGAGACCAACGACCGAACCCCACGGTTGGCCGACCGTAAACCCAGGCACGGTGCCCGCCAGCCGAGGGGGGAGGGTTGTCGTTGGAGCGAGGGTGGTGGTGGGGGCCAGCGTCGTTGGCGGTCGACTCGTCGTCGTCGGCGGGAGGGTCGTCGAAGCGGCGGTTAGCGCGAGCGGAGGAAGGTCGGACGCGGCGAAGTAGGCGCCCGCGCCGAGCGAGCCCCCGAGGGCCAGAACGACGAGGAAAACATTGCGACGGCGGTTCAAAGGCCCACGTCGCAAGCCGGCTCGACCGTCAGCACCGGATGGCCCGAGCTCTCGATTTCTACCGGGACCAGGCAGCCGTTGATGTCGCCGCCAGGCGAGATCACCACTCGCCCGACGGCCGATTCTGCTCCTGCGTCAGTAATGCGAGGCCAGACGAAATTACCGAGGCCCCAGAAAACCGGCCGGTCGCCAACGATCTCGAAGGGCTGCAGCCGGTGAGCGTGATGTCCGAAAACTACGTCGGCGCCGACCTCGATCATTGCCCGAGTCCGCTCGACGTCGTCGGGTCGCGGCTCAAGATCGAGCTCCTGGCCCCAGTGAATCGCCACCACGATCCAGTCTGCCCACTCGTCGGCCGCGGTCACCGCCGCGATCATGGTTTCGAGAGTGTCACCATCGGCCATGCCGGGTTGATCGGTGGTCGCGATCCAACCGTCATGGGGCTGAACCCCACCGAATCCAAGAACCGCCACTTTCCACCCCTCGATCTCGAAGCGGGCGAAACCTGTCGCCTCGGTCGCATCGGCCCCGGTACCGACCGGGTTGAGCCCAGCGTCGAGCAGGCGTTGACGACCGTCGAGCATCGCCTCCTTGCCAAAGTCCTGCGAGTGATTGTTGCCGAGGTTGGTGACGTCGACACCGGCCGTCGACATTTCTGGCATGCCGTCGGGGCATTGAAAGGTGAACGCCTTTGGTTCGGCCACTCCGAGGGCTGAAGGCGAGCATTCGAGAGCGATGACAGTGAGGTTGTCGTGGAGGAAGAGCCCGTCGAGCCCACTCCAGGCCCACTCGTAGCCACGTTCGGCGAGGGCGGGGATGTAGCTCGGGTCGAGGTTGACGTCGCCGACCCCCTGGACTACGAGCCAGCCCTTCTCGGGCACGGTGGTCGTCGATTCTGCCGTCGTCGTTGTGGCGATCGTGGTTGTTGTGGGGGCGCGGGTCGTCGTGGTCGGAGTTGTGGTCGTCGCCGCTCGCAGCTCGGCTCCGGGACGCGAGCACGCCACAACGACGACTGCCATAACGAGCGCCCAAAAGCGAGTCAAAGGATTTGGGAGAGGAAGAGCTTCGTTCGCTCCTCCTCGGGGTCGGTGAAGAAGTGGTCGGGGGTGCCGACCTCGACGATTTGGCCGTCAGCCATGAAAACCACCCGGTCGGCGACTGCCCGGGCAAAGCCCATCTCATGGGTGACCACGATCATCGTCATGCCGGTGGCGGCCAGCTCTTCCATCGTCTCGAGGACTTCTTTGATCATCTCCGGATCGAGCGCCGAGGTGGGTTCGTCGAAGAGCATGATCTTGGGTTGCATGGCCAACGACCGGGCGATAGCCACCCGTTGTTGCTGACCGCCCGAAAGCTGGCCGGGGAACTTGCGAGCCTGTTCGGGGATGCGGACCCGGGTCAGCATCTTCATCGCCAGCTTCTCGGCTTCGTCCTTCCCCATCCGCCGCACCTGGCGCGGCGCCAGCGCCACGTTGTCGAGGACCGAGAGATGCGGGAAGAGATTGAACTGTTGAAACACCATCCCGGTCTCTTTGCGAACGTCCTGGATATTGCGAACGTCGTCAGTGAGCTCGATCCCGTCGACGATCACCCGGCCGGCGTCGTGCTTCTCCAAACGGTTGATACAGCGGATAAGCGTGCTCTTGCCCGATCCGGAGGGTCCGATGACCACCACCACTTCGGTACGCCCGACGACGAGGTCGATGTCGCGCAACGCCTGGAAGGATCCGAAGAACTTGTCGACCTTCTCCAACTGGATCATCGGCTGCGATTTGGGGTCGGTCATCTCTCTCCTATTCCGAGCCGGCGCTCGAGACGGCGAGCCTCGCGCGACATCGTGTACGAGCCGGCCCAGAAGGCCAGGGCGATAAATGGCAACGTGATCCGGGCCAACCCGCGGGCATTGAACTCCGGTTGCGAGGTGGCGATGCTCGACGTGTTGAGCATGTCGCTGAGGCCGACCGCAGCGACAAGCGTGGTGTCTTTGAAGAGACTGATGAACTGGCCGACCATCGCCGGGATGGTGGCGCGCAAAGCCTGCGGGAGGACGATAAGCCGGGTGGTTTTCCATGTCGACAAACAGAGCGACGAATCCGCTTCCGCCTGGCCAGGCGGCAGGCTTTGCAGGCCACCTCGAATCACCTCGGCGATATAGGCGGCCTCGAAGATGGTGATGGCAACCAGGATCCGGGTGACGCTCGAGGGATTGAGCTGTGATGGCAAGAAGAGTCGCAGTGCGAACACTCCCAGCAGCAACAAGGTGATGAGTGGCACCCCACGGAAAAGCTCGATGTAGGCGACCGAGAATCCTCGCACTACCGGAAGCGAGCTCCGCCGCCCAAGGGCGAGCGCGAGTCCGATCGGGAAAGCGAAAAGGATGCCGGCAACAGTGAGAAAGATGTTGAGCATGAACCCGCCCCATTTGTCCCAACCGAGTCCGGACGCGCTGAGGACCAAGTAGGCGACAAACGGCAGAGCGGCGACCACCAGCCACGACCATCTGCTGTAGCGAAGCCGGGCGAGAGCCCACGAAGACACGACGAGGATGCCAATCGCACCGAAGACCAGGATCGTCGGGGTAATCGTTTCGGTGAGCAGCAGGCACACCGCGATGAGAAGCACCAGGGGCCAATACCGGCGGAAACCGTTAGCCAGCGAGCGAGGGCCGGGCGGAGCAGGCACCGGTAGACCGGCCTGGTGAGCGCGGAGACGGGCGGAGACGTTGATCAACCCGCTCGCAATCCCCGCTCCGAGGGCGAGGAGCAGCACTGCCACTGCCACCCGCCACAACTCTGGCTGGGGAAACGAGCCGACCATGAACAGCGCCAGGTTCTTGCGAAGAATGGTGAAGTCGGCCGTCGCCAGGAATCGAATCACGAGAAAGGCGACATAGCCGATGGCGAGGCCCAAGCCGACGGTGACCAGGGAGCTCCACACGCCACCGAAGAAGTTCTTCTTCACCCACCGACGCCGCGGAGCAGCAATCGTCATCGGGTCACCACTCGCAACCGGCGGTTGAAGACATTGATGATGAGAGAGATCACCAGGCTGAACATCAGATAGGCGGCCATGAGGGTGATGATCACCTGCGGCGCCGGTTGGCCGTTGCCGATCGCCTGGAAGGCGATCAGCGTCACCTCGGCAAACCCCACCACGATTGCCAGCGACGTGTTCTTGACATAGTTGAGGTACTGATTGATCACCGGCGGCAAGGCGATTCGCAGGGCCTGGGGAAGAACGACGAAGCGGAGTCGTTGGAACCCCGACAAGGCAAGCGCTGAAGCAGCCTCGGTTTGTCCTTTGGGGACCGCCTGAATCGACCCGCGGACAATCTCGGCGACGTGCGATGACGTGTAGAGGACCAACGCCCCCATCACCGCGAAGAAAGCTCCCAGCCCGCGAAACCCGCCGTCCACCACGCGACCGGTGAGGATCGGCAAGGTGATGGTGACCGGACGACCGATCGCGACATAAGCGATCACCGCGACCACTGCCACCAAGCCCAGGCTCCACGCCCAGCGATGGTGGGGGGCGCCGGTTTCCTGCTGGACGCGGGTGCGCCACCACCAAACTCCGGCGGCGGCCGTCAGCGCCAATCCAGTGATCAACATGAAGGCCGCGTAACCCTCACCGGCCCGCAAGCCGGGCACGTGGGTCTCGAGATTGCTGATGACGAACCAACCGAACGGCGTGGCCGGGCTGCGCGCCGGAGGCAGCCGCAAGATCACCGCCTGAAAGGCAAAGACAATCAGCAGCAGCGGTGGGAGATTCCGCAAGATCTCTACGTAGACCGTAGAAACTTTAGAAACCAGCCAATTCGCGGACAGACGGCCGACCCCAACAAGGACACCGAGGATCGTCAGCAAAGGCAACCCGACCACGGTCAGCGCGAGAGTGTTCTTGACTCCATTGATCAGCGCTGCTCGCACCGGAGCGCCGGGGCTGAGATCTGAGCCCGCAATTCTGACGCCAAACGGTTGGTCAAGAAACTCGAAGTCGGTGCGGATGCCACGCGCCCGGAGATTGTTGGTGACGTTGAAAAACAGCACATAAATCAGCAGGCCAACGCCGACAAGGGCGATGATCTGGATCACCGCCCGCAGCACCTTGACATTGCGCCAGAAGGGCGGTCGAGCCGGGGTCAT
>JBPCQV010000100.1:0-5965 GCA_050997725.1 Acidimicrobiia bacterium | reverse complement strand
TAACAAATTTCGGATCGGCGAAGGGGATCGCATCGGTCAGGAACCGAGCCCCTGGCCGATCGCGCCTTAATTTGTCGCCACACGAAACCGTTTTCCAAAATTCGTCCCATAGCGTGTCGTGCTCGTGCTGTAGGGACGAAGAACGCTCTGAGGTTTCCCCTGGGGACAAATTATGGGGACCAGTCGGAGAGTCGGCGGCGGCGGTCAGCGATTTCGGCCCAAGTAAAGCGACACTCCCCGTGGCGAGAGACAACGGGGATAATCCCCTTCGGAATTATCACCTTCGGCAGCCGGCGCGGAGGGCGGTGGCGTCGAGCTCCTGGGCCAAATGGATGACCGCCAGCTTGTTGACGACGTTGACACGCGCGGCTCCTATCCAGTAGCCAGCGGCTGAAAACCTTTCGACCAGGAACTGAGTCTCGGCGGCGAAGTTGGTGTTGAAGCCGGCAACCGTCTGGGCGGTGTAGCTATCCGATTCTTCGAGGTACTCGGCCCACAGCTCGTCTCGGTCCCCCTGGGGAATCCCGACCAAAGGGTGGATCTCGGGGCCCGGGTCGAGCGTCGCCCGATCCGCCAGGTAGGCGTTGATGCCATCCGCGGCGACGAACGCCCGGGTGCAGATCGATTCGTCGACCTCGGTGGAGACAACACGCCGGGGAAGGATGAAATAGGTCACCACAACGCCGGCGGCGAGCCCGGACAAGAGAACAGCGAGCCACCGCCCATGGCCGCCCGGCCCCAATTTCATTGCGGGTCAATCTAAAGGGAGCTCTTCTGTATAGACAGAGCCGATTTGGTTCCCGTCGACCCCGTCGATCACGACTAGGGCGCGGGCCGCCGGCGGCTCGGCGGCGTCGTAGAGCACCACATGCCAAAGCGGGCGCGAGCGCCATCCAGAGAAGATGATCGCCGCCGATGTCTGTCCGATGGGGAACGGTGTGGCCCCGGCTGCTGCCGCCAGCGCTTCGTCAGCCCCCAGATTCAAAGGCCAGGCGGCGCGGAGATGCCAGAGCCCGAGAACCGCGACCAGGCTCCAGCGCCAATCGCCTAACGCAACCGCGAGGGTCACGGCCAGCCCCAGATAGATGAACGCCGCGGTGCGCCGGCGAAGGGGGGAAGGGAACCGATAGGGACCAACCGAAGCCGAGTCGAGGTCCTCGGGGACCTGGGCGGCCTCCGCGGTCTCGGCGGGAATGTGAATGCCGTCCACGTTCTATACCTCCGGCGGTCGACATGACTTGACGATCTCGGATATGGCCTCGCTGAGCAGAATTCCCCGCCGATCCTTGTCCTCGCCGTAACGGCGGACACCGACTGTTTTGGCTTCGACATCCCTGTCCCCCACCACTGCCAGAAAAGGACGCTTCTGAGTCAACGACCTCCGGATCTTCTCCCCCAAGGTGTCGTTCGAGTAGTCGACCTCCACGCGGAGACCGTGCTCCTTGAGCGCATCTCGCACCGTTTCGGCGTAGTCGAGATGTCGCTCGGCGACCGGCAAAACCTCGACTTGCACCGGCGCCAACCATCCGGGGAACGCGCCCGCATGATGTTCGATGACCACCGCAAGAAAACGGTCGAGCGAGCCGGCCTTGGCGCAATGGATCATGTAGGGCACTACGGGCTCGTTCTCGCTGCTCACATAGCTGAGTCCGAACCTTTCCGGATTGTTGAAGTCAACCTGGATGGTCGAGCACTGCCAGCGACGGCCGATGGCGTCGCGGACATGGATGTCGATCTTCGGTCCGTAAAAGGCGCCCTCCCCTTCGGCGATCCGATAGTTGAGCCCGGCACTTTTGAGCGTCGCTTCGAGCGCCCTTTCCGCTTCCTCCCAGCGGTCGATGGGACCCACGGACTTCTCGGGCCGGGTGGGAAGGTCGGCTTCGAACTCCGCGAAGCCGAAGTCACCGAGCCATTTGGTGACGAACTCGAGATGCATGGCCAGTTCGTCCGCCAATTGATCGGGGCGACAGAAAGTGTGCGAATCGTCCTGGGTCAGCCCTCGCACTCGCAGCAGGCCATGCAATACGCCGGACCGCTCTTGGCGATACACGCTGCCTAGTTCCGAGTAGCGCAAGGGCAGCTCGCGATACGAACGCGCCCGGCTGCGATAGATCAGGATGTGAAACGGACAGTTCATCGGCTTCACGCGGTAGAAGTCGTCCTCCTCGACTTCCAGACGAGGGAACATGTTGTCGGCGTAGTAGTCAAGATGCCCCGAGATCTCCCAGAGGAGCTCGCGGGCCAGGTGGGGGCTATACACAAACTCAAAGCCGTAGCGCTCGTACATTCGACGGGAATGGTCCTCGGCTACCTTCCGCAGCATTCCTCCCCGCGGATGCCAGACCGCGAGCCCAGGGCCAAGCTCGCGGGGGAAAGAGTAAAGGTCGAGCTCCGCTCCGAGCTTGCGGTGATCGCGTCGTTCGGCCTCCTCGAACCGGTGGAGATGATCCGCCATCGCCTTCGGCGACTCCCAGGCGGTGCCATAGATCCTTTGCAATTGCTGGCGCTTTTCGTCACCTCGCCAATAGGCACCGGCGCTGCGCAGCAGCTTGAAGGCGGAAAGTTTGCCGGTTGAGGGGAGATGGGGCCCCCGACACAGGTCGATAAATTCGAGATTGCGGTACACCGTTCCCCAGGGACCATCGGCTTGGTCGATCCCGACTTCGTTGGCATCCACCGAGTCGATGATCTCGAGCTTCAAGGGTTGATCGGCAAACAACGCTCGCGCCTCCGCTTGGCTCACTTCGATGCGTTCGAATGGCTGGTCGGCCGCGACGATCTCGTGCATGCGCGCTTCGATGGCTGCCAGATCCTCGGGTGTGAAGGGGCGACCGATTTCGAAGTCGTAATAGAAACCGTCCTCGATCGCCGGGCCGATCCCAAATTGGCCTCTCGGAAAAAGCGACAACACCGCCTGGGCCAGGATGTGGGCCGCGGAATGCCGGAGGATGTGCCGTCCTTCGTCGCTTTCGCCGGTTATGACTCGAAACCGTCCGCCCGCTGGGAGCGGGCGTGCAAGGTCGAGCAATTGATCGTCGAGGGCGACCGCCACCGCCGCCGCGGCGAGGCGCGGGCCGATCGATGCGGCCACGTCCGCGCCAGTCACTCCGGCCGGGTGGCCGATCACTTTCCCATCGGGATACAGAAGCTCAAGGTCCAAAAGGCTCTTCCAACTGAGAAACCGGAAGGGTACCCAGGCGGCTAAACGTTCTGGATACCAATTTCCCATCAAAAAGCGGTCGACGCGATCCGAGAACTATTCAATGGAACCCGACGCCATTCTCCGGTCCATCTCCCCAACCGCAACCGCGGTCGACCTCTCGGCCGGCGGTAACAAAGTCTTTCGACTGCGGGAGGAGTCGAACGCGACCACAATCGTCAAAGTCTTCGCCACGCCCTCCCGAGAGCGACGGGAGCGTTATGCGCTCGAAGCTCTGGCCGGGGTGGCTGGGATACCACAAATCATCAGTCGCGGCATCGAGGGCGGCACCGCTTGGATCCAGATGAACGATGGCGGCAACTGGGATCTCGCCGTGCTTCCCCTCCAGGTCAACCTCATCCGTTCCGCCGGTCGCCTGCTGCGGTCCGTCCACGAGTCCGAGGCGAAGATCTCGAATCTTGCCAGCCAAATCGACAACGTCGAGGTAGGACTCCACTACAACCACACCCTTGCGCGGCTGGAGAAGTTTCGCCGCCGCCTGAACCTGCCAGCCGAGGTGCTCGAGCGCGCCAACGAGGCCGGTCCCCCGTTGGCGAGCGCCCCCCGTCCTGCCCATACGCGACCCACTCCCAACCAGTTTCTCGTCACCGAGGAAGGGAAGATCTCGCTGATCGACTGGGAGTGGGCGACGATGGCTCCGCCTGAATGGGACGTGTCGCTAGCAACCTGGCAGTTCGCCAACATCCTCGGTGACGATGCTGGAAAGGCGTTTCTCGATGGCTATGGCGCCGAGGTCGCGTACGCGCGTTTGAAGAGTTGGATTGCCTACCACTCGGCCATGCTCATGCTGGAAGCGGCCGAGAGTCGCGACGGACGGCTGCCGGCGATGGCGCCTTTGGTGCGTTCGCTGGCCGACGCCGTTCGCTAAGCGCGAAATCCACCAATCTCTTCGACGCCTTTCATAGCCTTGTCGGCGAGCGAGGAGGTTTCAGTTGCTAGAAGCATTGCTGGCGGCCACCGCCACATCAGGGCTTTTTGCCCTAGCCCGCGGCCAACGCCGTTCACTCACCACCGATGAGCGGGTCGTCGAGTACGCAGTTTCGGAGTTGAGCGACGAAGACCTGCCCTGTCCTTGGTGCTACTCCCAAACCGCGGAAGGCGACACCCGGTGCCGCAGTTGCGGACGTAAGTTTGGCTAGAGGTTCTTGAGCAACGTCTGATCGACATTGTCAAGAAAGAATCCGAGGCTCCGATAAAGCCGTAACGCTCGGTGGTTGTCGGCATCGACATACAGACAAGCCTGTTTGCATCCAAGCTCCTCCAACCGGCGCAGCCCCTCGAGTATCAAAGCCCGGCCCAACCCGCTTCCCCGCATGGCGGGATCGACCGCGACCACGTAGATCTCGCCTTGTTGGTCGAGATTCTTCAACCAGTTGAAGCCCACAAACGCGTTGCCACGCCATGCCATCAGCAGGTTCTCAGGTGAGAACCAATCCTGCTCCATACGCTCGGAGAGCTCCTCGGGACCCCAAGTGCCGTTCTCGGGATGCCGGGCAAATGCCATGCGGTTGAGCCGAATCCAGTCGGTTTCGTCTACGCCGAGGCGAAAGGGTCGAACGACGATCCCGTCCGGGTAGTCGGGCTGTTCTCGCACCGGCAAGTCCAGCGCCAGCCGGAGCAGTTGACGCTCCTCCGCAAATCCGAGGGCGATCGCAGTCGCAACGATGCCGGGATGAAAGATCCACAATCGCAACGCCTTGCCACCTTCCGACCGGGCAACCTGAGTCACCCCTTCGAGCATTTGCAGGTAGGCCGACGGTCGGCGATGGCTTGGGGCCACCACCAACTCCGCCACGTGGCGGCCGGCGCCATCGACCGCGAGAGGAGCGAACGCCACGAGACGACCGTCCTCCCATCCGCCCAGCCCGGCGATCCCGGCTTGAGGACGGTGGAGGGCGAGATACTTGTACTCGCCGATGGCCGGATGACCCTCGGCAATCCCGATCGTTTCGATCAACTCTTGGATCGCCTCGCGGTGCTGTGGCAGCAATGCCGGGGCAACGTCCATAGGGCTGACGGTACATGGCGAATTTCGCGCCTCCTTCTAAGCTTTCCCATCCAATGATTTCCAACCGATTTTGCCTGGGCGGTGCTGGTCGATGAGTGCGGTTGGCTTGGTCCTCGGGGGCGGGGGCATCACCGGGGCCGCCTATGAGATGGCGACGCTGATGGCAGTTGAGCTGGCGACGGGCTGGAATTGCAACGACGCCGACGTCATCGTCGGAACCTCTTCCGGTTCTTTTGTGGCCAGCCTGATTCGCCACAATCGGCTCGACCTAGATTCGTTGGTGCTCCCCACTGACGATCGCGACCAAGTGGCTGAACGCATCAAGGAGCGCATTTTCCGGCGCCGGCCAGGCGTGAAAGTGACCCATTGGGTGCGGCACGGCATCTTGCCGGGAGTGCGCAGACCGGGACTCACCCTCCTCCTCGGGTCTCCGGCTCCCTATGACAGCAACGGCTTGGGCGACTGGGTCCGCGACGAGCTCGGCGTCGAAGCGGAGCTGTGGCCGTCAAAACCAACCGTGATCGTCGCCTTCGACGCGGCCAGCCGGCGGCGGATCCCGTTCGGGACCGAGCAGGCGCCCGAGATCGGCATTGCTGACGCAGTCGCCGCCTCGACCGCGATCCCGTTGATCTTCCGACCCTTTCCCTATAACGGCAAGGCCTACGTCGATGGCGGTGTCGCCTCCGGGACCCACGCCGACTTGGTGTTGGGCAATCATCGACAACTCGACTTGGTCT
>JBPCQV010000208.1:0-5383 GCA_050997725.1 Acidimicrobiia bacterium | reverse complement strand
CGAGGCCGACTTGGGGATTGCGGCCGGCCGCGGCCGCGGCCACCTGTTTGTCAAAGGTCAAGTGGTGCGGGTGGTCCCGGAGGCGCAGATGGTCGAGGCCTTGGTGGAAGAGGCGAGGCGTCTGGTCGAAGAAGGGGTCGAGGCGAGACTGGCTGCGGCCGACAAGGATGCGGCCGCCATCGCCGAAGCCGCTCGTGACGAGTTGTTGCAGATACAGGGCGATGCCAACCGCGTTGAGATCAAGCGGCGAGCCGTGGCCGAGACCGCTCGCGGCGAGGGCTAGCCCGATGCGCTGGTCGCAAGCCTTCATCCCGACTCTGCGCGATGACCCTGCGGAGGCCGAAGCGGTTTCTCATCGGCTGTTGGTAAGGGGAGGTTTCATCCGCCAGCTCAGCGCCGGGCATTACTCGATCTTGCCGCTCGGCCAAAGGGTGCGGGCCAAGATCGACGCCATCATCCGCTCGGAGATGGATGCCATCGGAGGCCAGCAGTTTCATCTCCCCGCCCTCCACCCGGGCGAGATATGGAAGAAGTCGGGTCGGTGGGACATCGTGGGCGATGAGCTCTTCCGCTTGGTCGACCGGAAGGGCGCCGACAACGTCCTCGGGGTGACCCATGAAGAGGTCTTCGCCCTCCTCGCCTCCGAGCTCCGGTCTTATCGCCAGCTTCCCCAGATCTGGTACCAGATTCAAACCAAGTTTCGCGACGAGCCCCGGCCCAAATCGGGTGTCCTTCGGGTCAGGGAGTTCACGATGAAAGACTCGTACTCCCTCGATATCGACACCGACGGTTTAGACATCGCGTTCGATCGTCATCACGGCGCGTACCGGCGCATCTTTGGGCGGATGGGTCTCGTCGCGGTCGACGTCGAGGCCTCCTCGGGAGCCATGGGCGGGTCCAAGTCAGTGGAGTTCATCGTGAGGAGCGCGGCCGGTGAGGACTGGGTCGTCACCTGCGCCCAATGCGACTACCGGGCCAACCTTGAGCGGGCAGTGTCGGCAATTCCTGAGATCGATGATCCGGCCGAGTCAACCCTCGAACGCTTCCCTACTCCCAATATCAAGACCATCGCCGCGCTCGCCGCCGAGTTCCCCGAGTTGGCTCCGCCCGAGCGGCAGATCAAAACGCTGGTCTACGTGCTCGACGACGAGCTGACGCTCGTTCTACTGCGCGGGGATCACGAGCTCTTGGAGCAAAAGCTGTCAGATGCCACCGGGGCCACCAGAGTCCGACTCGCGCTCGCGGAGGAGATCAAGAGCGCACTCGGCGCGCTCCCGGGCAGCCTCGGGGCGGTGGGAGTCGGAGGCGTCCCGATCATTGCCGACTCCGAGCTCTCTGGGCGACGCGGCTTGGTGACCGGCGCAAACGACGACGGTTGGCACTATTCGGGGGTCGATATCGAGCGCGATGTGAAAGTTGGTCGCTGGGACAGCCTGCGAACCGTGCGCGCCGGGGAGCCATGTGTTCGCTGCGGCTCCTCGCTCGAGGTCTGGAAGGGCATCGAGGTCGGCCACATTTTCAAGCTTGGTACTCGCTACTCCGAGGTCATGGAAGCGATGGTTCAGGACGAAGCGGGGGTTTCGCATCCGATCGTGATGGGTTCCTACGGCATCGGGCTCGAGCGAGGGATGGCCGCGGTGGTGGAAACGAACCATGACGAGCGGGGGATCATCTGGCCGCTGGCGGTGACGCCCTATCAGGTGGTGGTGACGGTGCTCCGGGTCGACGACCCCGAAACCATGGCGGCCGGAAAAGCGCTGTACGAGGAGCTTGCCAAAGAGCGAGTCGAGGTCATCATCGACGACCGGTCCGAACGCCCTGGGGTCAAGTTTGCCGATGCCGAGCTGGTCGGAATCCCGTTTCGCGTGACTATCGGGCCGAAGGGTATTGCAGCTGGCACCGTCGAGCTCACCACCCGGCGAGACCGCCAAACCGAGGAGGTAAACCGAACCTCAATTGTCGCGCGCCTCCTGGAGCTAATCGGCACCTGACTCTTCCAATGGACCCCCGCCGCGCGTAATTTGTCCTGTAGCCAACGCTCTAACCAAATTCTAGGGTGCTAGCGGCTAAGGACGACAGTCGGCACAAGGACGCATCCACTCTCGGGTTTCAGAGGGCTCCGCTCCAGACGGTGTCGGTTGTAATTCGGTTGGTTACGATACACTTTTTCGTAATTCGGTTGGTGGCGAGCGAGGACGACACGCCACGGGCCGGATTAGCTCTGGACCGTTCGCCACCAACCAAATTTTCCGGCGCCCCCCACCACTGGGTCTCACCTAACCGGGCGGCCCCTAGTTGATTCGTTTCTGAGCGGTCGATTTCTTCCGGCGCTGGGCATCACGCGGTAGCGACTAGGCCGCCTTCTGTCGCCCCCTTCCCCTTCGCAACGCTAGGTACTGCCCCCTCCGTGGGGAGAAGCGCCCCCTTCGGGGGGAGAAAGCAGCCGGCCGGCGTCGTGGTAGACGACCATGCCGTCGTCGCGGACGAAACCGCACAAGGTCATTCCGAGATCGGTGGCGAGGTCGGCGGCGAGCGAGGTCGCCGCTGAGACGCCGGCGACGATGGGGATGCCGACCACAGCAGCCTTTTGGGTGATCTCGAAGGAGATCCGGCCGGAGACAACGAGGATCACCTCACCCAGGGGCCAGCGGCGTTTGGCCAGAGCGCCGATCGCCTTGTCGACAGCGTTGTGCCGGCCGACGTCCTCCGCCACGCTGGCCAGCTCACCGTTGGACTCGAAGATGCCGGCGCCGTGCAGCCCGCCGGTCATGTCGAAGACCGTTTGTGCGGCGCGTAGCCGTGCAGGCAAGGCCCCGATAAAAGCGACTGCGACGCGCGGGCCCGCCGGAAGAGCCCGCGCTGTGATGCGGACCGCGTCGATCGAGGCTTTTCCGCACACGCCACAGCTCGAGGTCGTATAGGTGTTGCGACGGAATTGCTCGGGGTCGATCTCGACGCCCTCGCCCGGGACCAAGCGATAGCGGGCACCGTCACCGAGATCCTCGACCGCCGCCACCTCATCGGGGCCGAGCACGATGCCTTCGGTCAGGGCAAAGCCAGTGACGAGTTCAGCCTCGAGACCCGGCGTCCGCATCAATACCGCCAGCGGCACATTCCCGAGCCTGATCTCCATTGGCTCTTCTGTGGCCAGAACATCAGTTGCTCGTTGCCCGTCGGGCCAGCGGACCACTGAGCGTTCGGCCTGTGAATTCATACGGAGATGTATAACGCCTACCGTTGCCGGCATGCGAGCGCACAACTTTGGGGCCGGACCCTGCACGCTGCCACTGGAGGTGCTGGAGGAAGTCCAGTCCGAGTTCGTCGACTTTGCCGGCACGGGGATGTCACTCATCGAACTTTCCCACCGGAGCGCCGAATACGAAGCGGTGCACGAAGAGGCGCTGGTCCTCGCCCGTGAGGTCGCGCAGGTCCCCGACGACTTCGAGGTGCTCTTCATCCAAGGCGGCGCCACCCTCCAATTCGCCATGGTGGCGATGAACTTGCTCCATCCCGAAGAGGAAGCCGGTTACGTCGTCTCGGGATCATGGGGGGCTCGGGCATTAGAAGACGCCTCCCCCCACGGACGCGTGTATGCCGGCTGGGACGGCAAGGAGTCGCAATACACGACGATGCCTGCGGCCGGGCAGATCGAGCTCAAATCCAACAGTCGCTACCTCCACGTCACCTCGAACGAAACCATCGGTGGGATCCGGATGGTCGAGTTCCCGGATGTAGGCGTTCCCTTGGTCGGAGACATGTCGAGCGACTACCTGTCGAGGCCAATCGACTGGCGATTGTTCGACCTTGTCTATGGCGGCGTGCAGAAGAACCTGGCCCCCGCCGGCATGGCGGTGGTGTACGTGCGCAAGGCTGCGCTCGAGAATGCCCGCACCGACTTGGGCTCCTTCCTCCGCTATGGCTGGCACGCCGAGACGAAATCGCTCGGTCACACTCCGCCCATGTTTTCGATCTATCTGATGGGAAAGGTGCTGCGCATGATGCAAGGGAGAGGAGGAGTTGAGGCACTGGCGGAGGAATCGGCAGCCAAGGCCGCGGTGATCTACAACGTCATCGATATGAGCGACGGCTTCTACCGCAACCCGGTGGAGCCGAGCGTCCGCTCACACATGAACGTCGTTTTCCGACTTCCCGACGAGGCACTTGAGGAGCAGTTTGTCAAAGAAGCGACGGCCGCCGACATGATCGGCCTCAAAGGACATCGGAGCGTTGGCGGTTGCCGGGCCAGCCTGTACGCGGCGCTGCCTTTTGAGTCCGTCGCGGTCTTGGCGGCTTTCATGGTCGATTTCGCCGGCCGGAATCGGAGCAGCTAGCAAGCCGGGGCAGTTATGATCGCGGCGCCAAGTTAAGGACGCTGTCGAGGAAGGTGGGCGCCCTGCCCACCTTTTTCTTGTCACGTCAGGACCAAATCAGAGGAACGTTTTTGCAGCAGATGGAGACACGCAATCTGGGCTATCCAGAGCTTTGGGAAGCTCTCGAGGCGTACCTGGCCGCCGAACGCATCGAGCTCGACGATCTCGAGCTAGTCGGTCGCGGGCGCGCCCAGACGCTACGGATCTTGATCGATGGCGACAAGCTCGACCTCGACCGGATCTCCGAAGTTTCACGCGGGGTCTCCCGGCTGCTCGATTCATTCGAGGGCCGGGCCCCTGATGGGTCATACCAGCTCGAGGTCAGCTCGCCGGGTTTGGAGCGGAAGCTCAACCGTCCCCGCCATTATCAGAAATCGATCGGTCGCGAAGCTGTGATCAGGACCGGCGACGGCCAGCGACGCGGCGTGATCGAGGCCGCCGATGACGATGGCTTCACACTCACTGAAGGCGAAACCAAAACCGATCTGTTCTTTTCCGAGGTGTTGTCGGCTCGAACCGTCTTCACCTTGGAAAAGCCCCCCAAGCCCGGTCAGAAGAGCAACTGATGAAGATCGACGCGACGGTCATGGAGGCGTTGGAGTTGCTCGCTCGCGAACGGGGGGTCTCGGTCGACGCCATCTTGGATGCGCTTGCCAACGCGCTCGTCTCTGCCTACAAGCGGAGCACGGGGGCGGCCGAAGAGGCCAGGGTCACGATCGACCCCGACACTGGTGACATCACGGTTTACGCCCAGGATCTCGACGACGCTGGCAATGTGACCAAGGAATGGGAGGACACCCCCGACGACTTCGGGCGGATCGCCGCCCAAACCGCCAAGCAGGTGATCCAGCAACGCTTGCGAGATGCCAAGCGAGAACAAGTCTTCGAGGTCTATGCCGGGCGCGAGGGCGATCTAGTCACGGCCATCGTGCAACAAGTCGATGGTCGGTTCACCATCCTCGACCTAGGTGACGCCGAGGCGATCTTGCCTGGTTCCGAGCGCATTCCGTACG
>JBPCQV010000206.1:0-3932 GCA_050997725.1 Acidimicrobiia bacterium | reverse complement strand
TACGGGTTCGACCCTGCCAACATCGCCGATCGTTGAGACCTCTCGAAACGGTGTTGGTGCTGGTGGCCGCCGCCGCCGTGATTTGGCCCACTGCCTTCGGCTCCCGATCTCGCCGGGGAGTCGTGTTCGCCGCCTCGGTTCTGGCTATCAGCGCCCAACTCATCTTGGCGGGTTTCCGCTGGCAGTTGATCCCGCTCTACCTGGTGGTGATCGCCATGGGAGTTGGCGACTTGTTCTCGATGGAACGAGAGCTTCCCTGGTGGCGTCGGGTCTCGCGCACGGCCCTCGGGCTGATTGGCGTGGGGATGATGACTGCCCCCCTCGTGGCCCTTCCGGTTCCGGTTCTGCCGCTCCCGTCCGGCGAGTTGGCGGTGGGCTCGGCGACCTTTAGCCTCGTCTTTCCTGACCGCCTCGATCCATACGGCCCGCAGCCTGATCTAGTGCCGCGACGGATCGCGGTTCAGGTCTGGTATCCGGCTGAGGGCGACGGGGATGCTCCGTCGATTTGGACCGAAGACTTTGATCTCATTGGGCCTCGCCTCTCACGCCGGCTCGGCTATCCGGGATTCTTCCTTGCACACACCCGGCACACAGCGAGCCACGCTCGTCCAGGTTCGACGCCGCTGCCCGGGACTTTCCCCGTAATTCTTTACTCGCACGAGCACGGAGACTTTCGATCGGTCGCCGTCAACCAGGCGGAGGCGCTCGCCAGCCGCGGCTACTTCGTCGTCGCTCCCGATCATGCTTACGTGGCCTTGGTTTCTCGGCTCGACGATGGCACCGTGCTCGAGCTCGATCCGGAGGTGATCCCCGCCGACGCCGACGAAGTACTGATGGCGATTCGGACCCGACTCCTGCTCGAAACGATGACCGGTGACCTAACCGGAATCCTCGATGCGCTCGCCGAGCCGGGTGGGCCTTTCGGCGAGCTCGCCTCGCACGCCGACCTGGGGGCCGTCGGCGCCTACGGAAGAGGGGCGGGAGGAGGAGCCGCCCTGTGGCTCTGTCTTACTGATCCTCGGTGCCAGGGCGCATTGGGATTCAACCCTTGGGTCGAGCCGATCCCCGATCGCGTTGTCGCCACCGAGACCACTGTGCCGATGCTTTTCATGCGCTCTTCTGAAGTCCAAGGAACTGACAACGATGGACGATTGCGAGGCATTGCCGAACGAAATCAAGGATCTGCCTTCTGGCTTGGCGTCACCGGCGCCGAGCCCAACGATTTCGTCGTGGCGCCGGTCTTCTCGCCAATCGGGGAGCGTCTCGGAATCAATGGACCAATCCCGGCCGACCGCATCCTTTCTATCGTCGACCGTTACCTGGCCGGGTTCTTCGATCATTCGCTTCTTGGCAGCGGCACCGCGGCGCTCGAACGCAATCCCTTTCCCGAAGTCACCCTCGAAGTGCTCGATTAACGCTTCCGCCTCTCGCGGTACTCCCCTGCCGGAAGCCGGGGGAGTACCCGAGCGCAGCGAGGGGGAGGGGGCGCGGTCCGAGAGCGCTAATACGGGGCCACCTCGTTCGCCACCTTCGTCGGCGGCCACTTCCCCCGCCTAGCCGGCGGGGGAGAGGTCGGAAGGCCGGGCTCGGTCCGAGAGCGTTACCACGGGGCCCCTCGTCCACCCCCTTCGTTTTGAGGGGATGTTCCGCATCGACGGCTACTTAGACCCGGTGGCCGGGGAGATCCTCCGCACCGCGTTGGATGCCGCCACCGCCCCACCCTCAGAGGAAGATCCCCGGTCGGCGGCGGAACGCCGGGCCGACGGGCTGGTAGATGTGGCTCGCCATTCCCTCGACCCTCTCCCCTTGCGGAAGCCGGGGGGTTCCCCGAGCGCGGCGAGGGGGAGGGGGCGCAGTCCGAGAGCGTTGCTACCCCTCGTCCGCCTCCTTCCTCGGCGGACACTCCCCCACCTTCCGGTGGGGGAGAGGTAACTGTGCGGTCAGCCGGATCGTCTTCGGCCCCAACTCCCAAATCTTGGACCTGGGACGGAAAACCCGGGTCATCCCCCTTTCGCTCCGGCGGGCGGTGATCGCCCGGGATCGGCACTGTCAACATCCCGGCTGTCGGAGACCGGCGAAATGGTGCGACGTCGACCACATCGTCTCCTGGCTCGACGGCGGCCCCACCAGCCTCGACAACCTCCAACTGTTATGCCGGTTTCATCACCGGCTCAAACACCTCAAAGCCGGGCAGCCACCACCACGCAAACTGGCAAACGCTGCGCGACCCAAACAACGACGAGAGGGTCCCCGGCGTCAATAGGTGGGTGGGGATGGCTAGGAAGCCAACAGGCTCCGGGCAATCTCCTCGAGAGTCATCTTCCCGCTGAAGTATGAAGCGTGCATTGACCGTATTGTTTCGGGTGAATCCGCAGCGACAAGAACGATCTCTACCGTCGAGTCCTCAAGTGCTTTCGTTCCTCCTTGGCGTATCGCAACACCACCTGACGAGCATCAGAAAACTCTTCCTGGCCAATCAGCCGACCAGCCTTAGGTCATAAGTGAGCAAAACGTGGATCGTCGCCAATCAGTCCTCCAGGAAGCACCTTGTTAGCTATCAGATGTGATCTGGGTCTCGCCGACATCTTCGGCCTGCACCAGCACTGGCTCGCCATCAATGACCTGGAAGAACAGGGGGCCGCTGAAGTAGACGGATCCGTCAACGGATGCCATCTCGACGCGCCAGTAGTTGCTTTCCTCCGTCACGCTGAGAATCTGCCAGTAAGTCTCAAGATCATCGGGAGCCGCCTGCGCCACCTCTTTCGGCGGCGCGACTAGGAGCCTGAGAGCTGCGATGTCCAAATCTCCGGGCACCACGACAAGGCGAGCATCAAACACGTGCCTTCCGAACTCGTTGGCGAATTCCTGGATTGCCGCGGCCGCCACTCGTTCGGGGCGCGGGAGGATCGTCAGGCGAGCACGCTGACAACAGCAGGCAGGCGACCGCGAGAGTCAAAGAACGGCACATCTGTCAGCCGCTGGGCCCGTCGAAGGTTTCGCCCAGTACTTGCTGGCCGGGGCGCTCACCGGCCAGGACGGCGTCAATGGTGCTGCCGAGGACAAGCGCGTCTGTCGCTCCGAGGGCTTTGCCGACGACCGTGCCGTCGGTGGCGACGAAGAACGTCTCGGGGATGCCAAAGACGCCGAAGGCGATCGCGGCTCGTCCATCGGGGTCGGCGAGATAGATCGCGTTTGGCGACGCGCCGGTCTCATTCAGGAAGGCAAGTGCGTTCTCGGCCGCATCCTGGTAGGCGATCTCCACGACGATGACCTCGCGAGATGCGAAGGCGTTAGCGGTGGCGGTTAGGTCGACTTGCTCCTCTCGACAGGGGACGCACCAGGAGGCGAAGAAGTTGACCACCACCACCCGCCCTTCGAGAACCGATGGATCGAACTGCCCCGAGCCGTCGAGCAAGGGAAGAGCGAGCGAGGGGGCGGGTTGGCCCAACAGTGGCGAGGGGACGAGGTTGGGATCGTTGCCAAAGCGAGTGGAGAAGATCACCGCCAGCACCACCGCTCCCGCGGCGAGAGTGAGAGCGCCGATCCGGGCCCACCTCATAGGCAGCTGTCGCCGGCGGCGGCTGCAGCGAGATCAGTTTCGACTCGGCCTTGCACCTCAGCGTCGAGGCCAGTCGATGAGAGCACCGACGAAAAAAGCTCCGCGGCTGTGGCGGCATCATCCTGGCCGCACCAAATGATTCGGCCTTTGAGATAAATCGCAAAGGCGTCGTTGGGCACGAGCTCAAGCCCGCGATCGATCAGTTCGATCCCCAAGGCAGCCTCACCGTTGCCGTCGAAGACCATCCAGCCGAGCCGGGTGAACGCGTTCGCTGCCTCGTTGGCGGCGGGCTCATTGTCGAGAACGATCTCGTAATGCCCGAAGGCTTGCTGGTAATTGCCTTCCTCGAAATATCGGTTGGCCAGGGCAAGGC
>JBPCQV010000066.1:0-4050 GCA_050997725.1 Acidimicrobiia bacterium | reverse complement strand
CACGGTCCCCTTCGCCCGGCCGCTGCCGCAGGGAGGAATCCCTCACGACATCTTCCCTCCGATCTCGGAGGGCTTTGGCCCGCGCCTCCTGGCGGCGATCGGGGGCGGGATGGGGGCCACATTTTTGATCGTTCTTGGGGTGGTCAGCATCTTCCGGTTCTGGAAACGCAACCGGCGCCTCGTGTGGGGAAACGCCTTGATCGTCCTCGGGGCGCTCGCCGCTTCAACCGGTGGGGGCGGTCTTGCCATCGGCGAAGGCGCCGCGTTTGCGTTGTCCTTACTGGTCGCGGCGGGCTTGATCTGGGCCGGATATCGCGTGGCGTCCGGGGCCCGGAGTCAGGCGGATAGAAAGCTGAGCCGAACTTGACGCTTGGGGTTGTCACGATTCAGATCGACGACAACGACCGACTGCCACCTCCCCAGGGGCTGGCCGGCCGTCAACCACCGGAATCGTCAACGTCGGCGAGAGCAGCGCCGGGAGGACATGGTCAGCTCCATGTCCAGGCGATCCATGCTGATGGAGCCAAGGCTCGGATTCGGTCAGCAGACGCCGCAGGGTGGCCAATAGGTCGTTCTCCGTACCCGATCCGATCTCGATCAAAGCCAGACCGGCGGTCGCATGCGGCACGAAGATGTTCACCAACCCTTGGCCCAGCATGTCGCAGAACCGATCCACATTGGCAGTGATATCGATGACTGCCGGCTCGCGGCCGGTGTGCAGTTCCAGGACTTCGGTTTTCATGTCTGCTTCCAGTATCAAGGAACGGGCCGGGAACTTGGTGTCAGCGGGTAACGGCCAGCACGATCATGCCGAGAGCGATCACCACCACCGCCGCGGCGCGTGACTTTCCGATCGGTTCACCGAGAAACCACCAACCTCCCAACGCGGCGAACACCACTGCGGTCTCGCGAGCTGCTGCGGCCAGACTCAGCGGGGCGAGACGGGAGGCATACAACAAGAGGCCGTAAGAGCCGAGGGTGGCCGCCCCTCCGGCGAGGTGCCGGGACCAGTCTTTCATCATCGCCCGGCGCACCTGCTCGAAGCCACGAGTAATCAGCACGACCGGGACGACCAAAACCGCGATGAGCAAATAGAGGCTGGCCGCGTAGGCCAGCACGTCGTCCACCTTGCGAACCCCCGCCCCGTCGATCGTGATATAGGTTGCAATGAGAAACCCGGTCAGCAGGGAGGCACCGAGGCCGTGGCGAGAGGGCGCCGCCAACCCGAGCCCAACCACACCGCCGCAAATCAGGCCGAGAGCGAGCCAACCGCCGGGGCCGGGAACCAAGCTGAGGCCGAGGAGCGAACCGAGGGCAATGATGATTGGCGCGCTACCGCGGGCAATCGGATAGGCGAACGAGAGGTCGGCGCGGTTGTAGGCGGTGGCGAGCGCAGCTAGGTAGGCGGTTTGCACTATCCCCGAGCCGAGCAGATTCCAGACCGCCTCGCTGGGAAAGCCTCGCCAGAGCACGACCGGGAGGAAGACCGCCCCCGCCAGCATGACCTGAGCGGCGGCGGTGACCAATCGATCCCCGCTCGCCTTGACCATGAGGTTCCACGTCGCATGCAGAAGCGCGGCAACCAACACAGCAACGAGCGCGGACGACGGCACGGTGTGTATTTAACGCGAACCCTGGGTTCGGAGCGTTGTACAACAACGACTCCAGCCCAGAGAACGGATGCAGGTCACGTCTGAGTATGCCCCCAAGCCTCAGGCTCGATCCCGTCAGATACGGTTGCTTCCCAAACCTCAGAGTCCTCGCCGTCAAATCACTCGTTCCAAGCGTCCTCGTAGGCCTTGGCGAGTTCGTAGAACCCCATGGGACGAATTGTCCCACGTCAGGCGGACCCGCTTCGCGTTCTGTGGGCTGGCATCCGTGTCGGACACGACAGGAACCCAGGGTTCGCAGAACTAAAAAAAGTGCATTTCGGTAGCATTATCTGATGCCCGAATTCCACGAGCCCACCCAGTCCGCCTTGCTGCTCGAGGCGGATGACCAATCGTGGCTCAAGCCCAGATTGCTCGAATACGAGGAACTGTTGGCCTATCTGAGAGATTATTGAACCGTCCCCACGCTTGCCTTAGCAGTAGAAATCAACGGTCGGTTCGGGGACCCGATGAGCAATTTGAAGACCCAGATGATCTCGATCGTGTCGAGCGCGCCCTTGATGCGGCTGAGGGGATTCTTGATCCGGTGGAGGTCGCGGCGGTCATCGCCTACCGCATCGCCCGGTCCCAAGATTTTCGGAAGGAAACAAGCGCACAGCTCTGTTGCTTGCGCGGTGAGTATTGGACCGAAACGGGCTCGAAGGCGCAAAGGTTCATTCCGCTGGACGATCGAGAGCTCGCCGGACTCCTCGTCAAGGCGGCGGCCGGAGCCGACGTTCAGTCCGACGTCACTGCTCTCTTCAATAGCCGCCGTTGACTCGAGGCGCTATACGTGAGGGTGGGCCCTTAGCGCGACGTGCGCCTCGGGACTTTGAAGTCACACAACGAGACAGCCGGATTTGCCTCTAACCGGCAGCCAGCTTTTTGAGGGCGGCGCGGTCGACCTTGCCCAGGTGGGTGAGGGGGAACGAGTCGACGAAGAAGATCCGGCGCGGATGCTTGTACGCCTCTAGTTGGGCGAGGACGTGCTGGCGCAGATCATCCTCGTCGATCTCGTCTCTCTTGACCACAAAGGCGACCGGCTTACCCAGGCCGTCTTGATCCTCGACCACGATCACGGCGGCTTCGGCGACGGCCGGGTGCTCGAGCAGGCAGGACTCGACCTCGACCGGGCGTAGCCATTTGCCTTTGACCTTGTAGGCGTCGTCGGCCCGGCCGCGATGGGTGACGATTCCGTTTTCGTCGATTGAGATCAGGTCTCCGCTGACCACCCAGTCGTCACGGAACACGCGGGCGGTTAGCTCCGGCTGCTCCCAGTATCCGATCGCGGCCGAATCGCCTTTCACCCACAAGAGGCCCGTCTCGCCGGTGGGCACCTCGTTGCCATCCTCATCCCGAGCAGCAACGGTGAACCCCTCGACCGCCTTGCCCACCGTTCCGGACGTCACCTCTCCCAACCGATTGGTGATGAAGATGTGCCACATCTCGGCCGTGCCGAGACCGTCGAGCAATTCGACTCCGAACCGGGTCATCCAGCGCTGGTAGAGCGACTCAGGGAGCGCTTCCCCCGCGGAGGTGGCGAAGCGAAGGCTGGCCAGGTCGGCTTTGGAGACCGAATCGAAGGCAAGCATCGCGTTGATCGCCGACGGGGTCGTGATAAGGATTGTGGGACGGTGGCGACGGATTCGCTCTACCACCGCGGCTGGGGTGGGCGGTTCGTCGAAAAAGATGGTGGCCGCCCCCACCGAGAATGGAAAGAGGAGGGCGGAGCCGGTTCCATAACCGAAGAAGAGGCGTGGCACGGCCAGCGTGACATCGTCGGGCGAAAAGCCCATGGTCTCCTGCGCGTAGCGACGAGTGGTATTGACGAAGGAGCCGTGGCGCTGCACCACGATCTTGGGCACACCCGTGGTGCCACCTGAGAAGAGCCACAGTGCCGGATCATCCGGTTTCGACGGATAGGTCTCGGGGATTTGCAGTGCCCGGGGCGGTTCGCTTCGCGTCACTCCCAGGACCGCCGTAGCCGATTTGCTTTGCGCGAGGGCTCCCTCGATCGGGGGACGGAAACGCTCGTCAACCAGCGCGCACCGCGCCGAAGCCGAGTCGAAGATCGCACTGAGGTGGGCCGGAGTCATCTCGGGATTGACCATCACGGCCACGGCGCCTTTGGCGATGATCCCGAAGAGGGCGGCCGCATAGTCGGGACCGTCCGCCATCGCCATCACAACCCGCTCTCCCGGCGCCACCGCGGCGAGACGGTTGATGTAGTCGCAGGTCAGCGACGACACCTGTCCGTAGGTCCAGGATTCCTCGTCCGTGTGGATCGCGATCCGGTCGCCGTTTCCATCCGTGAGTCTTTCGAGCAAAAAGAAATCGACCATGTTCGCGGGCATTGCCGGCGAGCCTAGGTCAGGGGTAGCAGCACCTTCAGGCGCTCGGC
>JBPCQV010000088.1:0-5617 GCA_050997725.1 Acidimicrobiia bacterium | reverse complement strand
GTGATCCACTGGGACGTGCCATCAGCCGCGGCAGTTTGGCCGTCGAGTGTCTCGGCGAGTTTGAGAATCACCCAGGGGCGGCCGGTGCGGCGGTGGTGAAAGTAGGCCGGGTCTACCCATTCCATCGGCGGGTCGATCACCACGACGTCGATGCCGCTCTGGCGGAGCCGCTCGATCCCGCGGCCCTGGACTCGCTCATCGGGGTCGCCGGCGCCGACGATCACTCTCGATATCCCAGCGGCCATGATCGCCTCGGTACAAGGTGGAGTATGGCCGTGGTGGTTGCAGGGTTCGAGGGTCACCACCAAGGTAGCACCTTGTGCTCGCTCCCCTGCCTCGGAAAGCGCGTTCACCTCGGCGTGCGGTTGGCCAAGAGCGGAATGGTGACCTTCGCCGGCGAGGCCGCCATCGGGGGCGATCACCACCGCCCCCACCCGAGGATTGGGATGAGGATTAGCCGATCGAGCGAGTTCTCCGGCCCTGGTCATCGCCGCTTCGGGCGTCACCTCAGACTGTGCGCCGGTCGATCTCAAATGACGAACCGGTTCGCTTCTTCGCAAATTCCTTCATCTCGACTGCGATCGCCGATGCCTCCCATTGCGAAATGATCGGTCGCAGCGTGTTGGTTGCGACTCCGAGGGAAATTGAAACCATGGGAAAGGCGTACCTCTCGCCGCGGCGGTCGATTACCTCGATATATCCCCGCAACGCGTCGGCGGTGTCGTAATTGTCGAGGATTCCATCGTCGAAGGTCTCAATCACTCGCTTGCAATATTCCTCTGCCTTCTCGGCTGAGGTCAATGCCACAAAGTCGTCCCCGCCGATATGACCGACGAAGGCCTCCGGCTCGCCAATCCCTTCGGCAGCCTCCACCATGCAACGGGCGCAAAAGCGGATCACCTCGTCACCTCGCATAAACCCGTAATGGTCGTTGTAAGCCTTGAAGTTGTCGAGATCGCAATAAACTAGGGCAAAGCTCCCGCCGGCTTCGATCCGCTGCTCGATCTCCTGGCCGATTCGGAAGTTGCCGGGCAAACCCGTGAGGGGCGATAGATCGCGGGCGGCCTGGGTTCGGCGCAACACGGCCTTGACCCGGGCAACGAGCTCGGAGATGTCAAAGGGTTTGGTGATGTAATCGTCGGCCCCGAGCTCGAGACCCCGCACCCGATCTTCCGGCAGCCCGCGAGCCGTGAGGAGAATGACCGAGGTATTGCCTGTGGTGCCGTGGCTGCGAATGCGGCGCAGCGCGGTCAACCCGTCCATACGCGGCATCATGATGTCGAGCAGGATCAACTCGGGCGCGTCAACCAGCGCCTTATCAACGGCCTCACGGCCATCCGCGGCAGTGTCGACGTCATAACCCTCGAGTTCCAGGTTGATCTTGACCACCTGGAGGATGTCGGGGTCGTCATCAACTACGAGGATTCGTTCGCTCACGCTTGCTCCAACTGCTTTCGTAGGTCGCGGACAGCGGCCGCCGGATCGGGTTCCCCGAACACGGCGGTTCCGGCCACGAACACGTTGGCGCCGGCGTCGCGGGCGGCGGCGATCGTGTTGGTGGAGATGCCACCATCAATCTCAATATCGGCTTTCAAGCCGTGCGACTCAATCCAATTCCGCGCTGACTCCACCTTGGAAAGCACCTTCGGGATGAACGACTGGCCGCCAAACCCCGGGTTCACTGACATGATCAGCAACAACGAGCATTCCTCGAGAAAGGGCAAGACGGCCTCCACCGGAGTCGGCGGGGAGATCACCAGTCCGAAGTCAAGGCCCTCGGCCCGGGCCCGGCGGGCGGCTTGGGTGGGGTCGGGGATCGCCTCGATGTGCATGGTGACGAGATCGACGCCGGCTTTCATGAGCTCGGGCAAATAGGCGTCGGGATTGGTCGTCATCAGATGACAGTCGAAACGAAGCTCGGAGAGTTTTCGTAGACCGGCGATGACCGCCGGGCCGAAGCTCAGGTTGGGTACGAAGTGGCCATCCATGAGGTCGAGATGCAGAAGATCGGCTTCCTCCTCGATCGCGGCGACTTGCTGCCCCAGCCGGTTGAAATCGGCTGCCAGCAGGCTGGGAGCGATTTGATAGGTGGCCATCGGGCCACGAATTCTATCGGACTAGTCTCTGCCGGCTTCGGCGCCTCTGACCGTCGGTGGCGAGCGCCAGCCGCGAGCCCAGTCGCTGGCCGGCATCGGGTTACGCCCGGCCGGCTGGACTTCGAGCAACTCGACCGATCCGTCTCCGCAACCGAGCCAAACCCGATCATCGATGATCTGCAACCGTCCTCGCTCGACTTGGTCCCCGCTCGGATTGACCGCGAGCAATCGGATCGGCCCGGTGTCGACGTCGAGACGCACGCCGGGCTTGGGGGCGAGCGCTCTTACTTTGCGGGAGTTGGCAAGGGGGTCACCGTCGAGATCGAACCGCAGGTCCTGCTTCGTGAGAAGCGGGGCGTAAGCCGCACCCGTCGTCGGCTGGTTCACCGCCTCGATACGCCCGCTGACGAGGTCGGGAACCGTCGTTGCCAACAGCTCGGCGCCAATGGTGGCTAGGCGGACGGTGAGAGCGCCACCGGTTTCCCGGGCCCCGATCGGGGTTGGAGCCGCGCTGAGAATCGGGCCGGTGTCGAGCCCCGCGTCGAGACGGATGATGGTTACCCCGGTTTCCTCGTCGCCAGCAACGATCGCGGCCGTGACCGGGCTCGCGCCTCGCCAGCGCGGCAGGAGCGAAAAGTGAACGTTGATGAAGCCATGGGCGGGACGGGAGAGGAGGTCGGCAGGAATCAATACCCCGAACGCCACCACCACCGCGAGATCGAGGTTCGCGAACCATTCAGGTCGTAGGTCGCGACCGCGATTGGCCTCGTAGACCTCAATTGCCAGCTCCCCCGCGGCCGCTTTGACCGGTGAAGGTTGGGGTTGCCCGCTCCGGCCGCGAGGGCGGTCGGGGCGGGTGACGACGAGCTGGACAGAGCCGATTTCGGTGAGGGCGGCGAGGCTGGGGACGGCCGACTGCGGGGTGCCGATGAAGGCGATCCGCGGGAAGGTCATTTCTCCAGGCCGAGCGCGTCGTTGCGAAGACTGCGCAGCGCTTGCTTGCGGGTTTTCTTGTCGAGACGTTCGATGAGAAGGATGCCGTGCAAGTGGTCGATCTCGTGTTGGAGCACTCGACCCAAGAGGCCCTCCCCCGAAAAGTCGGTCTCGCGACCGTCCAGACCGAGTCCCCGCACGTGGGCAAAGCCAGGACGGGTGATGGGCCAATAGTAACCCGGCACTGACAGGCAACCCTCGTCATACTCGTACTCGCCTCCCGTCTCGACCACCTCAGGGTTGATCAACACCCGCGCTCCCCGGTCATCCTGGGCATCAAAGACGATGACCGACCGTGACACCCCGATTTGCGGAGCGGCCAAGCCAACCCCGGGGGCGGCGTACATCGTCTCGACCATGTCGGTAACGAGACGTTTCACTCCGTCATCGATTTCGAATACCGGTGACGCCGGAAGCCGCAGAACGGGGTCGCCAAAACGCCGGATGGGAAAAAGGGCCATGAGCAATTATGCAGGACGCGTCAGAGGTCCAAGGGATCAGAGTCGATGCGAACCGTGGTTCCGCCATCACGCCAGCGTTGCACCAGCGGTCGGAGCCCTTTTCTGGTTGGACCAAGGTCCTGTCCTTGCAGCAGCCAGCGATGCTTGCCGTCGCGCACTGCGGGACCCATGACCGTCGAGCCCAAAGCTCGGAGGTGTCGATCGGCCTCTTGGGGGATGGGCCCGCGCAACTCAACCACCAAGAGCTGGCTGGCTGGGGGGAACTGCAGCCGGCGCCGGGTCTCGATCTCATCATGGGCGAATGGCAGAGGGTCTCCGGCCACAAGGGCACGCATGACCGGGTGTTCAGGCATTGAGGTTTGCACAAGAGACCGGCTCGAGCGCCCGGCCACCCTTCCGGCCAGCCGGGCCAAGATGCGCAGCGCCTCTTCGGCGGAGCGATAGTTGGTCCCGAGGACGAGCCCATCGGCGTCGACCGCGACTGCCAGGTCGACAAAACCGAGCTCGGCCAGGTCGGCTTCGCTGCCCACCTGGATCTGGGCAGCCCCCGGGGCGGCGGCGGCAATTGGTCCATAGCGGCGCCCAAGCTCCTCGAGGACTCGGCCAACGCCGGCGCCCAGGGGGATGAATATGGTGTGGCCGCAGTTCGCACACGGCCCCAGGACGGCATCGCAGCGCGGACACTTCGGCGAGGTCTCCGGCCGGGCGCCACAATTCGGGCAACGACGGAGCGTTCGACACCGCTGGCAGCGAGCGGCCGGCGCATATCCGCGGCGGTGGGCGAAGACGAATACCCGGCCAGCGCGCCCGGTCACCGCCCGAATCGCGGCCTGGGCGGTGACGCCGAGCAGCCCGGGCATGTCAGGCTCGCGATTGCGATCGACGATCTCGACCGGCGGCCAGGCCCTCGGCCGGGATCTGATCACCGTGGGACCGCTGGCAATCGTCTCGAGACTCGGGGTCGGCCCGACAAAGACCAGTCCAGACCCGGCGAGGCTTGATCGCGTTCGGAGAAAGTCGCGCACCGAGATCGTGGGTGTCTGGCGCTCTTTCATCGCCCGCCGTCCTTCCTCGACTGCGACCGCGACTGCCAGGCCGGCGATTGGCCAGGCCGCCACCCGCGGGGTGCCGATCAAGAGATGGCCGGGGGCCTGGCTGCGGATCCACGCAGTGGTGGTTTCCGCCGCGCTGGTTTCGGGAGTGACCACGACCGCCTGGTCGGCGAAATGCCGTCGGGCGATGGTGGCCAAACTCTCGACCTCGGCTCCGGTGGCCGCGACGATTAGCACCGAGCGACCCGCCTGCAGCGCCGGCCCGGCCGCACCGGCCACCCAACCCGCGTCACCGGATCGGGCGATAAACGCTACAGGCGGGCGCCGTCGACCTGATGCCACTGCCGCCGAGTATTGGGTCAGCGGATGCTCGGCGCCGTTTGGGTTGGCTTGAGGTGGTGGCGTTGGCAACCGGGTCGCCAAGTTGGGATGCGTCGCCCGGTCGAGCAACACCGCGACGGGCGCGACGTAGCGGTAGGCCGCCCAGATCAGGGCATCGAGCAACCCGCGGTCGAATACGGGCGGGTTCATCACCTTGGGTCCGAGCGAGCGCAGATTGGAGCGCGGGGGGCGGTCGGAAAGCTCGATGACATAGCCGCGGACCCGCCGGCCGCCGAGCGGTACCCTCACCAGCGAACCGAGCTCGGTGTCCTCCGTGGCCGAATACCAAAAACCTTCGTCCACCGAGAAGGTAGGCACTGCCGGGACCACCCGGGCAGCGAGCGGGCTCAGAGTGAGCTAGCGGCGCGCCTCAGCTCATCGGCAACGCTGGTTGATTCCCAAGGGAACTCGGGCCGGCCGAAATGCCCGTAGGCCGCGGTCGGCCGGTAGATCGGGCGGCGTAAATCGAGCCGGTCGATGATCGCGGCCGGACGGAAGTCGAAGAACTCGGAAACAAGCGCTTCCAGCCTTTCCGGTGCGATCTGTGAGGTGCCGGCCGTGTCGACCAAGATCGAGAAGGGCTCGGCGCGGCCGATGGCATAGGCGAGTTGTACCTCACAACGGTTAGCCAAGC